>NZ_JACFSZ010000024.1 GCF_014805525.1 Rhabdothermincola sediminis
GGGGCGTCCTCGCTTAGCCATGGCGTCTCCGTTCGATGCTGGCAGTGTCACCAGCACGAACGCGCCACACACCGGAAAATTCCCGATCTCACAGATTTCTTGGCGAAACAACCTTACGGGACACTAGACACACCCACCCCAAAGTTGGGCCGGGTCCCCAAATTTCTGAAATTTCCGGACGCAGGGTGACTTGGGGGTGGGGGGCCTTACCCCCTAACTCCACTGCCAACCCGGCGGACCGTCGCGTGCGATGGCCGGATTCATCGAAAACGAAAGCTGGGGCCCGGCGATTGCCGGACCCCAACCTCCGTGCGACCTACGCGACCTGACGCGCGAGTCGTTGTCGGCCGCGTTAGCAGCGGACGTACTTGATGTGCTGGCCGGCGCCGCACTTGCCGCAAGGCGGCAGGCGGTCGGACGAATCGTCCAGGTTGACCGACCACCCACAGCCGTTGGTGCAGCAGTAGCGGCCCTTGCCGGGCTTCTCACCGATGTCGTACATGGGGCATCACCTCCGTTCCTGCGAGGCGATCCGGTTGAGTCGACCTTCGGCCCTCGGCAACTGGTACCGTCGAGGGGTCAAGTCCGAGAAGGCTGCGGCCCAACCGGATCTCGCCCCCACTGGATTCCAGTCCAGTGGGGGCGCTCGCTTTTTCGCTGACGTGAGCCAGCCAACGCCGATCGTAGACGACGGATGCTTACACGCGTGTGATTCGGCGTAGGGCCGACCACTAGTGGCGGTTAGCGCGCGCGGTATCCACCACCCGCGCGCGCTGGCTCGCTACGTTCTTCGACATGGCGCGACCGAAGAAGTTCCACGAGAAGCGAGTGACGACTGCGGTCCGGCTTCCCGAGGGTCTGCACTACCGGCTTCACGAGGCGGCCGATGAACGCGACGTCTCGGTGAACCTTCTCGTGACCCGCGCCGTGAGTGACTACCTCGAGCGGCTGCGCCCGGTCGACGAGGTGCTCGAACCCAACCGGGTCGCGTGATCGCCATGTCCTTCGTCGCGATTCGCAGACCAGCGTTGTTGTCACACCCATTGGGGAGACTGGAGCGATGACTGCGACCACGCCGACGACAAGCCTGATCGATCGAGTGGAGGCGCGTCGCGTTCGCGAGTCCGCCGATCGCGAGGCGGGCCAGCGGGGTGAGCTCGGTCAGTTCTTCACCCCTGCTCCCATCGCTGCTCTGCTCGCCGGCATGTTCGAGGTGCCAGTCGGTTCGCTGCGGGTTCTCGACCCCGGTGCCGGGGTTGGGTCGCTCACGGCGGCACTGGTCGATCGGGCTCGTGACGAGGGCTGGCCTGCCGTGCTCGATCTCACCGCAGTCGAGGTCGACGAGGATCTCTTGCCCGCGCTCAAGGAGACGCTGCACGAGTGTGAGGACCTGCCGCTGACGACCTCGGCATCGCTGCACAACTCTGACTTCGTCGAGTGGGGTTGCGACCGGCTCGAAGGAGGCTTGTTCGCCGCCGCGCCCGAGCTGTTCGACCTGGCGATCCTGAATCCGCCCTACCGCAAGCTCAATACCGCCTCGACCGAGCGTCGACGGTTGTCGAGCGTCGGGATCGAGGCCACGAACCTCTACGCCGCGTTCGTCGCACTAGCGCTTCGCATGCTCGCTCCGGGAGGCCAGCTCGTCGCCATCACCCCGAGGAGCTTCTGTAACGGCCCGTACTTCAAGGGCTTCAGGAAGGAGCTACTCGCCTCAGCCGCGCTCCGACGGATTCACGTATTCGACTCCCGAGACAAGGCGTTCAGGGACACGGCAGTGCTTCAGGAGAACGTGATCTTCCATCTCGTCAAGGGGGTCGAGCAGGGCTCAGTTGTCATCGAGTCGAGCAGTGGCGAAGGCCTCAGTTCGACCCGAAAGCGCGTGGTTCCCTTCGAGCGCGTCGTGCATCCCGGTGACGCGAACTCCTTCATCCATCTGGTCCCCGACGAGGCACACGCCGATGTCGCCGGCCGCATGGGCTCGCTGCCGTGCGAGCTCCCGGCGATTGGTGCCGCGGTGTCCACGGGAAGGGTTGTCGACTTCCGATCCCGAGAGCACCTTCGCGCGGAGCCTGGGCCCGGCACGGTCCCGCTCCTGTACCCGACGCACTTGCGAGACGGTCGCGTGCGATGGCCGGTCCTGGGGGGCAAGAAGGCGAACGCGCTCGCCGATGTCGACGAGACGCAGAAGCTGCTCCTGCCCACCGGAAACTACGTCCTCGTCAAGCGCTTCTCGTCGAAAGAGGAGCGGAGGCGGATCGTCGCCAGCGTCCTGGAGGAGGGAGATCTCCCTGCGGCTCAGGTCGCCGTGGAGAACCATGTCAACGTCTTCCACCATCGCAACGCCGGCCTCTCGCTCGACCTCGCCTGGGGGATCGCCACCTTCCTGAACTCGACGATCGTCGACCTCTACTTCCGTCAGTTCAACGGGCACACCCAGGTGAACGCCACGGACCTCCGCTCGCTGCGGTACCCGTCGGTCGATCAACTGGTCCTGCTCGGAGAGGTCGCCCGCCAGACCGAGCACGACCAGGGCGCGATCGATTCCCTCCTGGAGCAGTTCGTTCCGACGCTGGCGGGGGCCTGACCGGTGGCGACCGTCGACGAGGCGATCGACGCGCTCACCCAGCTCGGCTTCCCGAGACAACAGCTCAACGAACGCAGCGGCCTGGTGCTGCTCGCCCTGCTCGATCTCACGCCGGACAAGCCGTGGAGCGAAGCCACGGCGCCCCTGCGCGGCATCACTCCGATGATGGAGCACATGGCCGAGCACTACGGCAAAAGGTACGCGCCCAACTCTCGCGAGACGGTGCGGCGGCAGACGGTCCACCAGTTCCTGCAAGGCGGTCTGATCCTCCAAAACCCCGACCAGCCGGACCGCCCGGTGAACAGCGGCAAGACCACCTACCAGATCAGCAGCTTCGCCCTGGACCTCCTACGTGCCTACGGACAGCAGGACTGGGTACTCGCGCTTCGCCGGTACCAGCTCCGCGTGGAGGCACTGAAGGAGCGATGGGAGAAGAAGCGCCAGCTCCAGCGCATCCCGGTCGTGTTGCCCGACGGCGCCGACATCACGTTGTCTCCCGGTGGGCAGAACGTCCTTATCGCTGCACTGGTGAAGGACTTCTGCCCGATGTTCACGCCCGGCGGGCGCGTGCTCTACATCGGCGACGCCGACGAGAAGTTCGCCGTGTACGACCGCAAGGGCTTGGAGGCTCTCGGCGTGGTCATCGAGGAGCACGGGAAGATGCCCGACCTCGTGGTTCACTACGCCGACCGTGACTGGCTCGTGCTCATCGAGGCCGTCACAAGTCACGGACCTGTGGATGCGAAGCGACACGAGGAGTTGCAGACCCTCTTCGCCGGTTCGACGGCCGGCCTCGTGTTCGTCACCTCATTCCTCGACCGGCGGACGTTGGCGAAGTACGTCGGCGACATCTCCTGGGAGACCGAGGTCTGGGTCGCCGAATCCCCGACCCACCTGATCCACTTCAACGGCGACCGGTTCCTCGGGCCGTACGAGTAGCGCTCTCAGCGCGACCGAGCTCGACGATCCAGCCGGCACTGCGTAATCAGCCGAGTTCTCAGCCGACTTCTCGTCGAAGCCCGCGCACAAGGGTGTTCGTGCCACACCGGGTTGACGCCGCTCGCCGAAATTCCCCAGGGTTGCTCATCGGAATTCCCCACCCTGGTGGCAGGTGAACTCTAGGTCGCGGGGCCTCCTTCGGTGAGCTTGCGGTTGCGGGCTCGGTGGGCGCGCATGCGGTAGCTGTCGCCGGTGATGTTGAACACGACGGAGCGGTGCAGGAGCCGGTCCAACATGGCGGCGGCGATGGTGGTGTCGTCGAAGATGTCGCCCCATGACGCGACGCCGCGGTTGGTGGTGAGGATGATGCTGCCGTTGAGGTAGCGCTGGGAGATGACCTGGAACAGGGCGTTGGCGTCCTCGGCGGGCATGGGGAGGTAGCCGAGCTCGTCGACGATCAACACGCTCGGGCCCTTGAAGAACCGCATCGTGTTCGCCCATCTGCCCTCGACGGCGGCCTTGCGGCAGCGGGCGGCGAGGTCGGCGGCGGTGCAGTAGTAGGTGCGTAGCCCGGCGTCGACCGCGGCGTGTCCGAGGGCGATGGCCAACATGGTCTTGCCGACGCCGGGCGGGCCGATGAACAACACGTTGGTGGCGTCGCCGGCGTAGCGGCACGTCGCCAGATCACGGATCAGTGCTGCGTCGACCGAGGGTTGGGCGTCGAAGTCGAAGTCTTCGATCCGCCATGGGGCGGGGAAGTTCGCGAACCGCAACCGTCCGGCATGACGTCGGGCTTCGGTGGCGTCGACCTCGACGTCGAGGAGTCGGGCCAGGAACTCGGTGTGGGTCAGCTTCTCCTTCGCTGCCGTGTCGAGCTCGCCGGGCAGGGCTTCGGCGGCGGCGGCGAGGTTGAGGTAGGCGAGGTGGGAGCGGACGTGCTGGTAGATCGTGTCGGTGCGGCTCATCCCACGTCCTCACCGTCGATCAGACGCCGGTAGACGTCGAGGTCGATCACCGGGTCGGCAGCGGCGGCTTCGCCGACGATCTCGGCGGCCAACGCCAACGCCGCATCCGATGGTGGCCTGTTGACCTTCCGTCGGCAGGGCTTGTCGGTGTTGAACGCGTCGAGCACGACGTTCTCGAGCGCCGCGGTGTGCTCGGGCAGGCGGACCGTCTGCTGGGAGCCACGCGGTGCGAGGCGATGGACACAGACCTGTCGGCCCTGGGCGTGCACGCTGATGGTCGCTTCGCCGAGACGCCAGCGGATCTGGACGTGGCCGCCGACAAGGCCGGGTGGGACCGAGTAGCGGTTCCCCCACAACGAGACGAGCGCGTTCGCCGCGACCGTGCGGACCTCTGTGACCTCGGCGGGGTAGGGCGCGGGCGGCAGCCCGAGCAGCGGTTCGGTCGCAGCGAGCTCACCGACGGTCGACCCGTCCCGGCGACGCTCATCGGCGGTGCCAGCACACCAGGCATCAAGCGACGCTTGGGCCTCCGCCGGCGTCGCGACCCGGGCGGTCCGCCACCACGACTGGGTCAGGTAGTCGATCGCCTTCTCGACGACACCCTTGCGGTTCCCGTGCCGAGGCGGGCACGGGTCGACGCCGACGCCGTAGTGCTTCGCGACCGGAGCGAACGACCGCTGGATCGTGCCGGTCTGAGGGTTGATGACCGTGGCCATCCGATCGACCCGCCAACGCTTCGGTGTGCCACCGAGCCGGCGCAGGACCTCGTCGATGCCGACCACGAGATGCGCCTGGTCGTCGCTGTCGGAGAACCAGCCACGGAACTGCCCCGAGTGCGACAGCGCACCCACCAACACGAACGCCTTCTCGCCCCACGGGGTGTCGACCAGCTCGAGCCAGTCCCACTGGACCTCCTCGCCCGGCGGGTGCTCGATGTCGACGTGCGCCCGCCCGTTCGACGACGCGCACGGCTCGCAGTGCGGCCGGAGTTGGCGGTCCCGGACCTGGCGCGTGAACGTCGGATAGCTGCGGTCGAACCCGAGCCCGACGACCTCGGCGAACAGCACCGTTGCCCGCACGTGCGGATCGTCGACCAAGCGCTGGCGAACATAGGGCTCGAACCGGTCGAAGCGGTCCGGCTCGGCCCGGTCGCGCACCCCAGGTTCTCGTTCTCCGTTCACGTAGGCCCGGACCGTCTTGCGGTCCCGGCCCGTGTGGCGGGCGATGGCCGAGATCGACCAGCCCCTCTTCTTCAACGATGTGATCTCCACGTCTTCCTCTGGTGTCAGCATCGAGACGGAGCCCCTTCTTCTCGCTGGACAGGTGTCGCAACCGCCAGCGTGGGAAGGGGCTCCACCCCAGTTGGTGGACCCTCAGAGGTGGGGAGTTTCAGTGAGCAGGTCTGGGGAGATCTCCGTGAGCGTGGTCACAGCGGTCTGCCAGCCGTCGGGCAGCGGCGGTGGTGTCGCCCGTAGCTCGACGACGGTGCCCGCATCGTCGCGAGGCAGAGCCGGCTGGGTGTACAGCGCCTGGCGGCTGACACCGAGGACCCGGGCGATCACCGCCACCGGCCCCGCCCCCTCGGCCACCAAACGGCGACCGAGGGCACAACGGCTGCTCACGTCAGTCGCCGCGACGCTTTTCCCAACAGCTCGTTCTCCAACGCCAGGCGGCCGACCGTGCGCTCCGCTTCCGCGAGGCGCCGCTCGAGCTCAGCCTCGCGGCTGTTGCGGTCAGCCTTGTCCGCCAACGCCTCGGCCATGCCCTCCAACGCCTGTTCGCGCCAACGGGCGAACGTCGGCGCCGAGATGCCCTTGTCGCGGCACACCTCGCTGATTGTCTTCTGCTTGCTCAGCACCGCCAGCACCGCATCGCGCTTCTCGGCTGGCGTGAACGCCGAAAGTCGTCCCATAGCTGCATGTCCTCCTCAGGTCATGCAGCCTGACCATCACCTACCCAAGTGTCCAGGGCCCCACGGGGGTCGCACCGGCAGCAAGAGGGTCGTGTCAGGCATGGTCGTCTCCTCGTCGTGGCGTCCCGTACTTGTGAGATGGTGGTAGAGCGATGACCTGCTGCAGACGACAGACCAACCTCAGCGTCGCCGACGATAGCGTCCGCCACCGCCGCGTCCGCCGCCGCCACCGCGTTGGGGGACCATCGGCTCGAACGGGAGTGAGTCGCCCGGCAAGGGGAGCGGTAAACCGGGCCGTTGGTTGCCGACGACCCGTTCGTTATCGACGAACCACTCGTACTGCTTGCCCTCCGGGTCCGGCTGCAGTGTCTTCCGTGGGTAGTGCACGCGGGCGGCATGCTCGACCGGCCCCCGGCAGGCCTGCTCGAACGCCTCGAGGATCCCGAACGGCCGCTGGTCGACCTCTTGTGGTGGCCAGACCTTTCCAACAGCCGTCTTGAACGCTTCGGTGAGACCGCTCCAGTCATCTTGCCCCGTGGGCGCGTCGAGGTGCCGCCAAGCGTCAGTGATCGTGCACCCTCTCGCCAACACGGTACCGTCGCTGACGATCTCGAGCCGGACCGAGCCGAACCCCAGCGGTTTGCCGCCACCGAGACGGTGATAGCAGTCATCGGGGAGCGAAAGCAGCCACAGCAGCGCACCCAGCTCGACGTCGGACAGGTTCACCACCGAGATGGTGGTCTCGAAGATGGCCTCGGGACGGACCCAGGCGGTCACGGAGCGGTTCTGATTGTCCCTTTGCGGCTGACTGTCCCTGTTGGGGCGGCGGTATTCCTGGGCGCCTTGCCCGTTCTGGGTCCGGTCTTCACAAGGGTTGTCCCAGTAGTCATTTGGCAGGCCGGGGTGGTGGAGGTAGACCTTGCGGCCCCGCAGGCCGGCGTCGCGGGTGTACAACTTCGATTTGTCCACGCTGCGCTGGACCGGTGTTCCTTGATCGTTTTGGGCGGCGTAGAAGCGGGCCTGGCTGGGCTTGGGGCTGCCGAGGATCGCGAGCGGGACACCGTCGTTGCCAAAGCTTGCAACTGGGTCCTTGGTTTTGCAGGTCACGGGGCCGACCCGCAGCTGCCCGCGGTGGGCGCCGTGACCGTCCTGGTTCACCCAGCCGAACACGCGGTCGGCGGGGCTCAACTCTTCGAGCCGGGTCGCCGGTCGGAGGCTCTTGTGAAGCAACTCAGCTGGTGCGGCGGCGAACAGCTTCCTAGAGATCATGACCGGTACGAGGCCGGTCACCTCCACAGCGTTTTCGTTGGTGCGGACCTCCGCGTAGCAGAGGGTGCCGGGTTGCAGTTGGTCGGCGTCGGGCTCATAGAGGTGCGGAGACCATGCGGTTCTGCCTGGCTCGCTTCCGAGATACTCCCAGGGACCGGCGGGTTCTCCATCGTCGCCGCGGCGTCCGTGGATCTCCCGGTCGTCGTGCGCCGAGCGGTAACTGTGGATCACCTCATTCCACGCCGCGCGCAAGTCGTCGGTGATCCGTGTGTAGAGCTGCCGACCCTTTGGGCGGAAGAACAGGCGTTCGTCGTGTTTGCGGCCGATGTTGCGGTTCGTGAGGTGCAGCCAACCCTCCACCGTGATGGGGCCGTCGACGGTGTCTTGGGTGCCCGCGCCTGGATTGGTCGTTCGGACCGGGTCGGGATCCAGATCTACCGGGGTGCCGTCACGCTTCGTGTAGCCGTTTAGGGCGATGACCCGCCAGAAGTCGAACCGTCCGCTGCGGTGGGTGAAACGCTGCAGGGTCACCTCGACCTTGTGTTTTGGGTCCAGATCTTTTGGCAGGTCGAGGCATGGCCCCGTCTTCTGGTCCCCGTAGAGCGGCACCCAGGCGGCGTACATGGGGTCATTGTTCGCGGGTTTGCCATCCGGCCCGATCCGTGAGGTGCCTGGCAGCAGCTCGAGGTGCTGCCCATCGTCAGTGACCCGGGCCGGGACGACGCAGAGGCCGGCCTGTGCGTTCACCCGATAGGCGAGGCGACGGTCGTGGCCTTGGAAGACGCCGAACCGCGAGTTGGTCACCGCTTCGTAGGCGGCGCGTAGCATGCCTTTGACCGAGGTGGGCGACAGGTAGGGACGGTCTGCGGGATCGCGCCGCACCGGGAGGATCTGGTGGTCGTTGGGCAACGTCCGCTTGTTCACGGCGTCGGGGATGAGCAGCGGGGTGACGGTCGTGAGCCGCACCGCGATCCGGCCGGTCCAGCCGTCGGGGTGGAGCCGGTGATGGCCCCATGGGATCCGGTCACCGAGCTCGGTGCCGTTGGCCTGGGTGCGTGGGGGAGCGGGCACGAACGTGTACGGGTTGACGAAGTGGTCGTGGGCCTGCCCTGCGGCACCGGCGTTGCCGGCCGGCTGTGCCTGCTGCCGGTTCTGCTGTGGGCGCGGCTCGCCGCGGGGCCGTGTGTCCCTCGCCCTTCCGCTGCTCGGTCTCCCATTCCTGTTGGTCGCGAGCTCGCAGCTGACCTCGACCCCGTCGAGGGAGGCAGGGTCGTGATCCCAAGCTTCGCGCAAATTGTGATCAAGCGATGCCAGGTCGACGTTGAAATCCCGCGGTGCCTCCTCGACGTGGACCTTGAGAGTGGGCTCTCCGGTGGCACCGTGTTTGGCGACCACCAGTTTCCCGTCGAACGTTCGCACGTCAGACCACCTCCCAGCCGGTGAGCAGCTCATCGAGGATCGTGGCGTTGCCGTGGCCGTCCTGGCCGATGGCCTCGACCGTCGTGAGCCGTAGGTACGCGCCCTGCTCGATTCCCTCGAGGTGTCCGACGGGGACGTCGAGGGTGCCGACCTGGGAAGCGTGCAGTCGGACCCAGTCACCGCCGTGGGATTCGACCGTTCCCCAGAGCAGGTAGCCACCCCCGGTGATCGTCGCGTGCACCAGTGGCCCCGGGTCGGATGGCTCTGGATCGGATGCCCCTGGATCGGGTTGCCCGAGCCGGACGAGGACGGCGTCACCGCCACCGGGGGTGGCACGCCAGCGCAGCTCCGCGGCCGCGTTGCGGTCACCTGTGGTGAACGCTCGGGCCTCGTAGGCGGTGTCAAGGTCCAAGCCGGCCGTGTCCGGTCGCCCTTGGATCTCTCCCGTGGCGTCCACGGTGAGCACGGAGAACGATCGCGGGGTCGACACCAGGACCGACCCCGGGCCGGCCTCGCGAGCGAACCAACGCAGGCCGCCGGCGAGTCCGGTTGCTTCGCACTCGTGTCGAAGCACCAGCGGCGGGTTGTGAGGCACCAACTCCAGCGTGCGGTTCGTCTCAGCCATCCTGGGCTGCCTCCACGGTTGGATCGAAGGGGGCGACCGCAGCCTTCCAGCCATCTGCCAGGTTCTCGCTCGCGGCGGCGAGCACCTCGCTGAGCTGGCCGGACGGGAGTGACGCGAAGCCGGCCGGTACCTCGATGCTGACCGTCCTGACCTGGATCGCCCCCAGGCCCCGGTTCGTGCCGAAGCCGAACGGCACCCACCCCTCTGCGAGATCACGCAGAACGACCAGCAGCAGGCAGATGGCTGCTTCGCGCACGGCATCGGGCAGTCGGGCGAGGTCGAGTCGGATCCGCACCGGCTCCCATTCGAGCGCGTGCGGCTCCAGCACGCTGAACAACAGGCCTTCCGCGGCACCACCGGTCCAGCGGTCCACGGCGACGTGGAACGCAGGCTGCAGGCCTGAAAGGCCGAGCGCGCTCAAGGCGGTACGCAGTCGGTCGAGCTCGTCGCCGCCGCTTTTCTGCTTGGCGGCGCCGATGACGGCGTTCCAGGCGTCGGCGGGGAAGCGTTCTTTTGAGAAGCAGTCGTCGACCGACAGGGCACCCCGCCCGGGTTGCGGCTCGTCGCTTGTGTGGGAGTTCGAGCGAGGTCCGCTTGGCTCGACCGGGGCGCTGCCGAAGAGCCACCGAACCAGCTCGAGGGCCGGGTCGGCGAGCTGATCGAGGAACCGGCGGGTGGACGGTGCGCCACCCTGCCCCGGAGCCGAGACGTCGACGCCGCGCAAGGTTCGCACGATCAGCTCGGCCCGGCTGCGTAACGCCCCTTTGATGCTGGATCCGGGCAGCAGGAACCCCAGCTGGGCCTCCTTTGTGGTCGGGTCGTGTCCGGTGATGCCGGTCAGTGGGAGCGTGTCGACGGCCAGGCCGTCGAAGCCGGCTTTGACCATGAGTGGGCCGTCCGGGGCCCAGTGGACCGTGATGGTGATCTCGTCGCCGCCGGCGGTCGTGGCCCTCACTCGTAGTTCGTCGGTGACATCGGCACCGCCTCGGACAGCCTCGATCGTGCGGCTGCGATCACGGAAGGAAAGGCGCTGGGCGTGGAAGCTTTCGCGAGTGGCGCAAACCCGCCCGAGGCCCCGTGTGCCCGCCGCGCCGACGGTGATCGTCCCGTGCCCGACGAGCAGCCCGGTGAGGAGCCCGATCACCGTGTCGATGTCCGTGGCGGTGGTTCCGTCGGGAAGCTCGGCCGGTCGATCGACGGTGACGTGCACCTCGAAGGTGCTGCCCCGGGGGATCACCTGCCGCACGTACTTCACGTGCGCGGCGGCCGTGCCGGTGAACCGGTCGATGCCGATGCCGTCGCGCAGCTCCAGCGGCGCCGACGAGCACACCACGGCGTCGTCGACCACGACCAGGCTTGCCGCGGTGTCCTCTGAGCGGTTCTCGGGGGTGCCACCCCAGATCCGCTCGATTGCGTCGCGCTGTTTCGCGTCGGTGCCGGCGGCGCGCACGCAGGCGCTGCGCAAGATCCCGGCCAGGCTGGTGCCCGGGATGTACGGGCGCTCTCGGCCGTCGAGCGCCACGGTGAGGTCCACCTCGGGGTCGCCGGGGACGCCGCCGACGTGCAGGGCGGTGAGAGCCTCGAAGGTGGCCGACAGCCGGAGCCGCTCGGTGACGGGGCGTGCCATCTCAGTCCTGCCTCCCCTGCTCGGCCGCGCGCAGGTGCGCCCGAACGGCGGTGCTGAGCAGGACGCGCAGCGCGAACGGCCTCAGTTCCTTCCGCCGGTCGCTGGCTGTACTTGGGGTCAGGCACAGCTCGTCGTCGGGCAGATGCGGCTCGAGCAGCTCCCATACGGTGTCTTGGTCGGACAGCAGGCGCTCCAACTCGTCGAGTGCCTCGTTCGGCCACTTGGAGGCGCGGTTCTTGACGCCGCGCAGGTGCTCGACCCAGGCCTGCGCCCGCTCGATGCCGCGGGGTGCTTCGAATCCGCCGAGCAGCTGGCGGAGCCCACCGAGTTGGCTCGCCGGGGGAGCCTGTCGGGCCGCATCCCAACCCAACGCCTCCGTTCGACGTTGCGGGTCGGCAGCCAGCGTGGTCGCGGCGCGCACGATGGCCGCCTTCCACGCTGCCCGCTCGAGCACGTCGACGAAGGCCCGGTCGCCAGGGTCGGTGATGGTGTCGGACGCCGGTGGGGCGGCAGTGTGATCGGTGATGGCTCCTCTGCTGCTCGCCGCGGTGCTGGCCGAGGCGAGCAGCGGATCGTTGAAGCGGACTTGGCCGAACCCCTCGGCGGTGCGCAGGCCGATCCCGGCCGCTTCGAGCTCGTCGAGCCGGTTGCCGTCGACAGGGCCCTCGAGCTCGAACACGGCTACCGAACCCGCTCTCATGCCGATGAGCCCGGGGCGGGGCAGCCTCCAACCGGCGTGCCACGACTCGCGCCGGGACGTCTCGACGGCTGCGCTGATCATCCCGTCGGGCGCCACCGGGGCTCGGCGCAGGCCACGGCCCAGCGCCGCCTCCAAGGTGGTCTCGAGCCGGTCGAGCGTCGGGTCCGGGCGGTGCCGCTCATCGACGAGCAGGGCATCGGAGCACAACCAGACCGTGAGTCGGTCGCCTTGGCCGTAGGTGTGTTCGGCGTGCTGGTCGACGGAGGTGACTTCGCCGATCGTGACTTCACCCAACCCGTAGTCGTCCTTCTTCGAGCGCCCGAGCTCGACCCGTTTCGGTAGCAGGGCACTGGGGCCACCGGCCTTTTCGATCCTCGCAGCGAGGCTTCCCCGCATCCGGATCGCACCGGTGAAGCGGGTGCCCGCAGGGAGCGCCTCGTAGGTGAACACGCCGCCGACGTCAGAGGTGGGACGTTGGCGTGCATCGTCGATCGTGGCGTGCGTCGCCGCGCTGCGTTGCGGGGCACTGATCGTCGGCTCGCTGCCTGTGGCTCCAATGGCCACCACCCCGGACCGCAGTACTTTGAGCTGTACCCCATCGGGGGGTGTCTGGCACAGGCGGTTGTAGAGGCGCCCGTCGCCGGTCTTGGCCCGGGCAAACACCAGCGGCACCGGGAACGATGGGGAGCCGTCAGGGCTCGGCACGAGGTCGGTGACGACGAGTTCCCCGGCCCGAAGGTGGGGGGCCAGGTCGATGCCGCGGGTGGCGAGCGATCGGCCGAGCGCGCCCAGCAGGGCGGTCCCAGGCACGACATCGAGCGAGAGGGCCACGTTCCCCCGCACCCGGTCGGGGACGAGGATCGGTGTCAGGGCTTCGATGCTGACCGGGAAGGTGACCCAGCCCCCGGCGGTGCTCGCTTCGGACGATGCTGTGGCCCCCGAAGGCTCCGCCCCGCCGGCGGTGCCCGCGGAACCGGTCGGTGCGGGCGCGGGTGCTTCGTCCGGGTCCGGCACCGACGGCGCTTCGGCGCCGGCGAGCCGGTCGAGCCACTGCTGGGGATCCTCGGCGCCCACGATCTGCAGGGTGCAGCGCCCGGCGCCCCGGCGCCGGTTTCCCCCCAGTCGCTCGACCAGCAGCGCTCCGGCCACGAGCAGCGCTTCCGCAACCTCGACGAGACCGGGATCGAGTGGTTGACCCGACCGTCCGAGGCGGGCCTCGGCCCACAGGACTGCACCGAGGCGGACCTGCTCCTCGAAACGCAGGTGGTCGTCCATCGCCCGCCCACTGGCCGGATCGATGCGAACCCCCGGCTTGACGAAGGTCAGTTCCTGAGCCACCCGAGGATGGGCCACGAGCGCGGCCCGCAGCGCTTCGGCGAGGCGTGCCGGCCGTACCGACAGGGCCGCTGGCACCGGTCGGCGGTCCCCGCGGGCCGGCTCGGTGCCGAACAGCCAGGACACCAGGCGGTGCCATCCACCGGCGGTGTTGCCGTCGTCGAGACCGAACGCGACCTGCTCGCAGGCGTCCCGCCAAATACCGGTGAGCGTCTTGGCTGGCACCCACGGCAACCCGTCCGCGTCCCGGCGTACCAGGCGGTCCACGTCGCCGGGTCGCCCGGTCCCGGAGCCGACGTGCCAGTCGCTCGTGAAGGTGACCTTGAGCCGGAGATCCGGCCCCAGCGTTGGTGGTGCTGCGCCGTTCGGTGGTGGTGTCACGGCGCTCGTCACGGGGAGCTTCCTGCGGTCGGAGTGGGGGTCTGACCGGTCGCAGTGTTGCTGCGTGGGTCGAGGAACGCCTCCACCTCGATCGCGTCGAGGAACGAGGTTCGATGAATGGATGTCCCTGGCGAACCATCGTCAGGTGCTTCGCAGAACAGGCGGCCAGAGCCATCCGGATCCCGAGCATCCGCCAGGTCGCCGGCTGTCGGGTAGCGGCCGCACAGGAGCGCGAACCGGTGTTCCGCTTCGGCCCGGCCGAGGAACAGCCCGCCGCGCAGGTCGTGGGTCTGGCTTCGGGGAACGAGCCTTCGCCCCTGATCATCACGGGCCTGCAGCGCCGTGACCCGGTCTTCGAGGACCTCCCATCCCCGTCCCTTGAACCACTTCCCGGCAGGGCGTGCGGAAGGCTCGGTGACCACATACGGACGGGTGTACAACCGGGTCGAGCCGTTGTCGACGACCATCCGCTCCCGGATGGTGCCCAAGTCGATCGCGCCGACGTCGTACAGGACGTGGAAGTCGATCGCCGAGCACGACTGAGGCGTCAACTTGTCGGGGTTGGTCGGTGCGTACTGCTTGACCACCTTCGCCGAAGCGGTAAGCGCTTCGGTCAGGTCGTAGGCCGCCGAGAACGGGTAGTGCGGCTTGACGATGGCGACCCCCGCGCAGGCCCCGAGATGCTCAGAGCCCGAGGCCGCCACCGCCACCTTCCTGAGCACTTCGTCGTCTCCGGAACACTTCTCGAAGGCTCGCAGGTAGGCGACGGCCAGTTCGAGTGCTCGTCGCCCGTCGCAGAGCACGGTGAGGTCGTCACCCCCGATCACGATCGGCACGACGGAGGCTGCCGCGTCATCGCCAAGGGTCGTGACCGCTTGCCGCAGGGCACTGATCCCTAGCTTGTTGAGCCCGAGTGAGAACGTCCGGAGTGCGTTCACATAGGCACGGTTGCGGTCGGCAACGGACACGTCGCCATTCGGCAGCAACTCCGCTTGCGTTGCAATTCGGTCGAACGCTCCGAGGACCGCCCCGATCCCGTTGCCGTCGGCGTGGATCACCCCGAGCCAGTCGAGCCGGTCGTAGGCCGCCTCCAGCTCTGCAAGTGTCTTCGCGACCTTGGCGCCGACCTGGGCGCTCATACGTGCCCGTCCATCTTCTGCCGCCGCTCTCGTCGCCGCGATCGCAGCCGCGCGCGGTGCCGGGGTGCCCGTCGGGTCGAAACGGTCGAGCTCGGTGGCCGGGAGTCCGCTCGTCGCGCACCGGGCGCCGATGGGAACCCCTGGAAACCGCAAGTGGGGACCACCACTGCCGACGCGCACACTCCCGAAGTCGTGGTGCACCCGGGTGACTCCCTCATGAATTGGGGTGGTCGACCAGTCGAAGGGTTCCGAGATCACGCCGCACACGTCGAGGCCCGGGGCTTCGACCATCGCCCGACTCGTCACCTGCCACACGAGCCGTTCGGCGTCGTCACGTTTCTGCGTGAGCAGCATCGCCTTCCCGGAGGCGGCGACGACGACCTCGACTGCGCTACCCGATTCGATCGGGGGATTCCGCTCCCGGTCTTGCAGGAACTCGCCCACGTCGTCGGGCGCTGGTGCCGTCTTCCGGGTGAGGCCGCACACCGCCTCCAGAACCCATGTGGTGCCTGCCCGAGCGGTCAACTCGGAAGCACCGAGGTTCTCGCGCAACTTGTTCGTGTCGAAGATGTAGCGCTGGTTGCCCGACGTTTCGAAGAGCACTAGATGCATCTCGACACTCCCGCCCTGCCCGGCTGGGTTCTAGCACACGCGTGCCAGAGCATGCGCTGAGAAGTGGTGGTGAACCACCCTGGGTTCGTTGGAGGCTCCAGACCTTGGAAGCGAGGATGGAGCCCATGCCTACACAGGGAGCGTCGGGGAAGCCGACGACACGGCGGTACAGCGATGAGGAGAAGGCGCAGGTGGTGCGGCTGGTGCGTCAGCTGCGCGGCGAGCTGGGGAGCGATCATGGGACGGTGAAGCGGGTCGCTGAGCAGCTCGGCTACGGGGTCGAGTCGGTGCGTGGCTGGGTCGAGCAAGCCGACATCGATGACGGGGCTAAGCCGGGGGTGACGACGGCTGAGGCGGAGCGGATCAAGGCGCTCGAGCAGGAGAACCGTGAGCTGAAGCGGGCGAACGAGATCTTGCGGAAGGCGTCGGCGTATTTCGCCCAGGCGGAGCTCGACCGCCGGTGAGTGTGCTCGTCGGGTTCATCGACGAGCATCGTGAGGAGTTCGGTGTCGAGCCGATCTGCCGTGCGTTGTAGGTGGCTCCGAGCTCGTACTACGCCGCCGCCCAGCGCGGGCTGTCCGCGTCGGCGCGGGTGTTGCGTGACGCGGTGATGATGCAGGTGTTGATGGTGCTGTGGGTCGCGAACCGCAAGGGGTACGGGGCCGACAAGCTGTGGCGCGCCGCCCGCCGTGCCGGCCACGAGATCGGCCGGGACCAGGTGGCCCGGCTGATGCGCCAGATGGGCATCGAGGGCGTCAGCCGGCGCCGCAAGAAGATCTTCACGACGATCGCCGATCCCGACGCGAGTCGGGCGCCGGACCTCGTGAACCGCGACTTCACCGCCGATCGACCAGATGCGCTGTGGGTCACGGATCTCACCTACGTCCCGACGAGATCCGGGATGGCGTACGTGTGTTTCATCGTCGACGCGTTCTCCCGGCGGATCGTGGGGTGGCGGGTGGCGTCGAGTATGCGCACCGACATGGTCCTCGACGCGCTCGAGATGGCCAGACGCTGCCGCGGCGCCCGCCGCCTCGTCGGGCTCGTCACCCACTCCGACGCCGGGTCGCAAGGCGAACTCAACCGGTCGTCGCAACACCTCACGATGATGGAGGTGTCTGATGGTGCGACGACAGCAGTTGGCGGACAGGGCGTTTCGCCCGGCGATGCGCTCACCGGGGAGGCCGATGCCGGCGCGTCATGTGGAGCGCGAGTTCTGGCGCCCGATCGCTCAAGGCAAGAGCACCGAGGACGCTGCGGTCGCGATCGGGGTGTCGGTCCCCGTCGGGTCACGCTGGTTTCGCGACGCTGGCGGCATGGCGCCTTTGAGCCTCGCCGAGCCGACCGGCCGCTACTTGTCCTTCGCTGAACGCGAGGAACTCGCGCTGTTATGTGCCCGAGGTCTCGGGGTGCGTGCGATCGCCCGAGGGATGGGCCGAGATCCGTCGACGATCTCGCGGGAGCTGCGCCGCAACGCCGCGACTCGTGGCGGGAAGCTCGAGTACCGAGCAACGGTCGCTCAATGGAAGGCCCAGATGGCGGCGAAGCGACCGAAGCCGGCGAAGCTCGCGACGAACCCTCGGCTGTGTGCCTACGTGCGGGAACGGCTCAGCGGCGAGCTGAAGCGGCCCGATGGCACCGCCGTGCCTGGCCCGCCAACGACGTGGAAGGGGTTGAACAAGCCGCATCGGGCCGACCGCCGTTGGGCCACCGCGTGGAGTCCCGAGCAGATCTCACGGCGGCTCGTCGTCGACTTCCCCGATGATGAGGACATGCGCATCAGCCACGAGGCGATCTACCAGGCGCTCTACATCGAGGGCAGGGGCGCGTTGAAACGAGAGCTGGTGGCGTGCCTTCGCACCGGGCGTGCCCTGCGCAAGCCCCGCGAACGCGCCCGCAACCGACCCCAGGGCCATGTGACCGCGGTTGTCGTGCTGAGCGAGCGGCCCGCCGAAGCCGAGGACCGCGCCGTGCCCGGACACTGGGAAGGCGACCTCATCATCGGCACCGGCCGCTCCGCGATCGGCACCGTCGTCGAACGCACCAGCCGCTACACACTGCTGGTCCACCTCCCACGGCTCGAGGGCTACGGCATCGAACCACCGGTCAAGAACGGGCCGGCCCTCGGCGGCTACGGCGCCATCGCCATGAAAGACGCCCTCGAAGCGACCATGGGAACGATGCCCGCAGGGCTGCTTCGGTCGCTGACCTGGGACCGAGGCAAGCAGCTGTCCGCCCACGCGCAGTTCACGATCGACACCGACATCAAGGTCTTCTTCGCGGATCCGCACTCGCCATGGCAGCGCGCCACGAACGAAAACACCAACGGGTTGCTGCGCCAATACTTCCCGAAGGGAACCGACCTCTCCCGCTGGGGCCTCGACGACCTCATCGCTGTCCAGGACGCGCTCAACAGCAGACCCCGCAAGGTCCTCAGCTGGAAGACCCCCTCCGAGGCCCTCGACGAACAGCTACGGTCGCTCCACGACGCAGGTGTTGCAACGACTGGTTGAACCCGGTCAATTCACGTCGGTTCGGTTCACCGAGCGTCTCGAGGAGATCGGCGCCCGCCCCAGCATCGGCACGATCGCCGACTCGTTCGATAACGCCCTGGCCGAGACGACCAACGGGCTCTACAAGGCCAAATGCGTCTACGGGCCTGACGCCCCGAGACCCTCGGAGGACGTCGACGAGCTCGAGCTCGCCACCCTCTCCTGGGTGCACTGGTTCAACGAGGACCGGCTCCACAGCCACTGCGGCCACACGCCGCCAGCCGAGTTCGAAGCAGCGTTCTACGCTGCCCAACAAGCCGACCCCGCTGGGGTTGGAAACCAATAGCCCGAGCCTCCAACGAGCCCAGGGTTCCTCTGTGTTGGTCAAGCAGCGATGGGGGCGCTCTCGGGCGGGGCGTTGAGGTGTCGCTCGTCGGCGAGCATGAGCCGCCAGAGGTGGTTGGCGAGGCGTCGTCTGAGGCAGCGCATCGCCTCGTTGCGGGTCTGGCCCTCGGCGATCTTCTTGTCGAAGTACGCGCGGCCGATGCTGGTGGGCATGCGCACTTGAAGTGACCGCGATGAGGTGGATGGTCGAGTTGAGTTGCCGGTCGCCGCGCCTCGACAGGCGGTGGCGGGTCCGCTCGCCGGAGGCGACGTCGATCGGCGCGACGCCGGCGTAGGTGGCGAAGGCATCCGCTGTGGCGAACCGCGATGCGGGGCCGGTGCGGCCGATCAGTCACACGGCGGTGATAGCGCCGACACCGTCGACCTCGCGCAGCTGCGAGCCATGGTCGTCGAGCGCTGCGGCCATCCGCTTCTCGATGTCCGCGAGGCTCGCATCGACCGTGCGGAGCTCGCGCACGAGGTCCTGGGCGAGCTCCTTGCGGGTGCGTTCGGAGGCAGATGCTGGACGAACGCGGCGCAACAACCTCGACGCTGACTTCGCTGTGATCGCCAGCTCGGCGCCGCCGGGCACGAGGTCACGCAGCACGGCGTGCAGCTGTCGATAGCCCGCCAGCGTGGCATCGACCCGCAGCGACGCGATCGGCGTGTTCGTCGCCGGGTCGAGCGCCGTGGCGGTGTGCGAGCTCTTGTGTGGGTCCACTCCGATGATCATCCGGTTGCTCCGATCCACGATCTCCAACGGGAAAGCCGCGGCCGGCATACCGACTTCAAGGCCCAGCAACGCAGGGGCCAGTCCTCTGTTGAGCCAGACCGCGACCGGCCGTCGAACGGGAGGCAAACCCTGGGAGAGCCAACCCAAAGTGACAGGCGATTCACGAGCCACCCCGCCCGACGACCTCCCGGACGCTACGAGGCAAACCCCGCCGCGACCGGTCCCCTCATACAAGTCAGCGGTTCACCTGAGTCCGTGCAGCGGGTGGCCAGGGCCGACGTCCATCTCGATGATCGGCTGGTCGAGCGGCACGTCGATGTCGCGCACCACCTGCTCCGGGCCGGTGACGGCGAGCGCCGCGAGCAGCGACCCGAACCCCATCGCCGGGGTGCCGCCGCTGCGGGCCACGGCTACCCGCTGCACGCCCCCGACGAGGGGTCCGAGCGCCTCGGACACGAAGTGCACCACCGCCTGCAGCACGTGTGGGGCGTGGTGCAACACGATCGGCGGCTCGAGCGAGCGGATCGGCCGGTCCCGGTCGAAGGCGCTGCCCTCGACCCACCATCGCAGCAGCTCGCCGAACGCCACGGTGTCGTCGGGGTGGGCCGGGTCCTGGTCGGTCACCACGAACACCAGCCTCTCGAGCACCGCCGGCAGGGCCGCCTCCCGCAGCACCCGGCCGACGATCGGGGCGTCGAGGTGCTCGACCACGAGCGCCGCCCGATCCTGCTCCCGGTGGCGCTCCAGCGCAGCCAGGCAGGCGGCGCCCCACGCCCGCGCCGAGACTCGGCGGGCGCGGGCCGACGGGGGACCGTCGGGGGCGTGTTCGACCGGGAAGTCCCCCGACGGCGGGAACGGCGAGTCCCCGGTCGGCCGGGCGACCAGGTCCCGGTTGCCAACCGTCACCACGAGCAGCGTCGGCACCGGGTCCGGCTCGACGACCGTGAGCCCGACCGTGACCGGTGCGTCGAGACGGGCGTCGGTGCGCTCGAGGTCGAACGGATCGACGGTGACGAGCCGCTCGCCGGCGAGCACCTCGACGCCGCGGTCACCCGCCCAGGCCACCACCTCGCCCGCCAGCCCGGCATGCGCGCCCGTGCGGACCGTCACCGCGGACCCCGGCCGGAGCCGGAACCCGCGGCGGTCCACGAGCCCCGGCGGGAACTCGACGCACGGCGGCTCGAACCCGAAGCCGGTCATCACTGCGCCTTCCCGGCGCCACCCGCAGGCCCGCCGTGCCGGGCGGTCGGGGAGTGGTTGGCCTGGCGGGTGGCCTCGATGTAGCGGTCGTACCACATCGGCTCGAGCCCGAGGACCCGCCAGGCGGCCGCGGCCACTGCGACGGCGTTCGCCTCGGTCACCTGCGCGGGGTCGGCGTCGGGGCGGGCCCGGCCGATCAGCTCGCGGGCGGCCGCGAGGCGCTCGTCCGCCGGCAGGCACACCAGGCAGCGGTGCTCGTTCATCGTCTGCATGCCCTCGTCGACCGCGTCGATCAGGTCCCGCAACGGGGCCGGCAGTTCAGAGGAGCGGCCGAGCGTCTCCTTGAACTCGGCGCCGTCGCGGGCCAGGTAGCGGGCCACCCGATCGTGGTCGATGCGGTCGGCCGCGGACTGGCAGGCGTCGAAGAACAGGGCCTTCGCCCACGACACCAGCCCTGCGGGCGCGCCAGCGTCCCGTGCCTCGCCGTGGCCCGCGAGCACCTCGTCGAGCTGGTGCTGGAAGCAGTCCCGGTGGGGGCACTGGCGCAGAAAGGCATCGACCCGCTGGGGCAGCCCCATCGTGCGGTGCCGGGAGCGCTGCACGTCCTCCCACCTGGGCTGCGCGCTGCGCCCGCTCACCAGGGCGCGCAGGTCGTCTTGGGTGGTGGCTGGGTCGCAGGCCGCCTCGACGGCGGTGCCGGGCTGCCCGCCGTCGCGCCCGAGCAGCCAGGTGAGCGCCAGGCCGACGAACTCGTCGCACCACCCGCGGTCACAGGCCGGGTAGCGGCACGGCGCGAGCCCGCTCGATTTGCTGCACAGCTTCCGCGCGCACGGGGTGAGCAGCGGGCGCCAGCGTTCGGCGAGTACCGCGCGGATGGCGCGGCACCGCTCGGGGTCGTCCTCGTCGGCTAGTCGGCGGCACAGCTCGGCGTCGTCGGCGCTGCGCAGCCCCCGCCGGAACGCGGCCCGATTCGCACCGCCGTGCCCCACGAGCGAGACCGTACCCGCTCGGGGGGGCGATGAGCCCGGGCCACCGCCGGGGGCACTCAGCGCTCCGCAGTCGGCACGGCACCGCGCCGGAGCCGATTCTCCCCGTCCGCCGGTGGCACGGCGTGGACCGGCGGCCGACCGGTCCCGTTCCCTGCCGTCGCTGTTCAGCCGTTGCGAGGATCGAGCGCAGCGGCGACCACGTTGGCGATCGTGTCGAGCACCCGAGGGGGCAGTTTGCCGCACAACTGTTCGTACACGTAGCGCAGGCCCTCGGCGGCGCCATTACCGCCTTCGTAGCGGGGCAGGTTCTGGTGGGCCTTCGCGAGCCCCTCCTGGGTGGCGCTGGCCAGGTCGGCCCCGTCGAAGTGGAGACCGTGGACCCAGCGGTTCCGGAGGCGGATCAGCTGCCCGCTGTCCCCTCCGTCGCGCAACCAGCCCGCCAGGCGAGCGCCCTCCTTGTCATCGGCGAGCTCAGGTAGCTTCTCCAGGTTCTTCAGGGGACAGTCCTTGCAGGGCTCGGTCGCCGCGCAGTCGGCGGCCGCCCGAGCGAGGCTGGTCGCGTCCCCCTTGTCCTTCCCGGGGATGCGTACCGCGCGGTCGGTCCGCTTGCAGGTTGCTCCCTCGAGCCCCTCGAGGCGCGATACGACCGTCGCGACCTTCGCCGGCCCGTTTTGTCCCCCCAGTCGGCGGGTCACCCACAGGAGCGGGAGCATCTCGGCGGCGCTCACCCAACCCACCACGGTGTCACGCAGCCGCTGCTCCCGGCTCGCAAGGGCGACCTCCTCGATGCGGACCGCGAGCTGGGTGCCGACCGGGTCGGCCCGGCGACGTTCCTCGATCTCCCACAGCTGCTCCGGCACCCCGCCACGGTGATCCTGGTTCGACACCCACGGGCTGTTCCCGTCGACGACCCGCAGCCCGATCCGACACGCCTGCCGGGCCGTCTTCAGGTGGGGGCCGTTGCCGAGCAGGTCGCAGTGGGTGTCGAGCGTGGCGAGCGCCTGTCGGAAGCGAGCGCCGCGCGCTGCGGCCAGCACGCCATCGTCGATGTGGGCCCGCACCGTGTCGGCGAGCAGCAGGCGGGTCAGCGACCGTTTGGTCGCCTTGCCGGTGTGCGGGTCGGGGAGCAGGACCTTCGAGGGGAGCTGGGTGAGGGCCACCGCCCGCTCGGTCACCAAACGCATCGCCGGGGTGCCACCCACCGTGAGCGCCACGAGCTCGTCGACCTTCTTCCCGGCGGACCGCAGCTCGGCCAGTGCGTTCTCGAGGGCCTTTTGCACCTGCTCGTCGAGCTCCTCGCTCGGCTCGGCGGGGTTGGTGGCCAACCGGTAGGGGCCGAGCACGGGGATCTTCGGGCGCAGCACGGCGAAGGCGTCCGCGAGCAGCCGGGCGATGCCGATCGTGTCCCCCTTGCGGAAGCGGTCGTCGACCGTCTCCGGCTGGTCGGAGGCGAGCAGCGCCAGGGCCCAGCCGTCGCGGGCCCACTTGTCGAGGGCCTGGTAGCACGGCCCGTTGCGCACCACGTCGTCGGCGAAGTACTTGCGGACCCACTGCTCCCGCTCGTCGCCGGCGGCGTTGAGTTGCTCGGACAGGATCTCGGCGAACGGGCGGGAGGCCACCCAGGGGTGCGCGCCCAGCCCGTGCCTCTCCCCGATGTCCCGGAACTCCTCGTGCTGTAGGTCCTGAGTTCCCACGGTGGCGATCGCGAGCAGCACAAGTCCTCCTCTCAGAGCGTCGGCCGTCCGACAGCGTAGGCGGGGACCTGCTGGTTGCCATCCGCGCCGAGCAGGTGCTCGACCTCGAGCGCGGGCTCGGCCACCAGCGAGTGCATGAGCACGGTGACCCGGGCCGGCTCCCGGTCGATCTCGGCGGCCGCCCGGGTCAGGGCGTCGAAGCGGTCCAACCACTCGTCGCTGGCCGGCTCGGCCTGGCACTCCTGCGGCACCTGCATGTACGTCCCTCCTCGGTCATGGGCTTCCGGCACCCGTTGGTGACGGAAAGCAGCGCCGGAGCCTGGACTGGCGGCACTCGAGGCTTCCGGCACCGCGGCGCTCCCGGCCGTTCTGGCGGTGTTCGCCGGCGCGTTCATGGGGCCGGTGCAAGAGGAGCCCGGGCGCCGTCAGACCCGCGTCGACGGGCGGGCCATCACCGCCAGCAGGGCGGCGTGCACCTCGAAGCGGATGCCGTCGCCGCCCGACAGCTCCCCTGCGATGTCGACGACGTCGGTGAACGGGACCTCCACCTCACGGAGCAGGTTCACCCCGCAGGGACGGTCCAGACCGGCGGCGTCGAGGTCATCGAGCTCGAGGTACCCCTCCCGCCCGAGGCGGCTGAGCGCACTCGAGATGGGATGGAGCCGCACCGTCTCACCGGTGCGGCCCGTGACCAGCGCCGGCCGTAGCTTCCAGCCATCGGTGTCCGCGAACGGCACATCGGCCCACACCACCGTTCCCCGCCGCAGTCGACGACCGGGGGGACGGCGAACCTGGCGCAGCGCCCGGCTCACCCGCAGCGCACGGCGCAGGGCGCGGTCGCACTCCCGGCGACGGGCCGGTGTTGTCAACCGTCTCGGGCGGCGAGCGGTGCCTCTCACGGTCCCTCCCGGTCTCCGTGTCGTCTCCGGTGCTCGATGGGGTGCCGGCTCGGATCTCCTGCCCACCGTCGCACGGGGCAGGTGGCGGCGGTAGAGCCGGAGGTCAGCCTGCACACCGGTACGCCCGCGCCGTGACGGCCGTGGCCCGTTCGTCGATGTCACCCCGTGCGTCACGCCGGTGGTTCTCGTCAGACGTCGAGCGCCGGGGGAGCACCTGGTCCGTGGCGTCGCCTCGTGGCGGCGCTCCCGTTCTCCTTGCGAACGTGTGTTCGTCGTGTTGGGATCGTCGGGATGTCGGTGCTGCAGGCGTTCCAAGGGGACGGCGACGTGCTGGCCTTCCCGCCCGGTGCGGGGCCATGGGGGCTGGTGGCGATGGCCGACCGCGGCCGGGTCCGGATCGGGCTGGCCCTGCCGCCCCGGTCTCGCCCCGTCGACGTGTCGATCCAGCCCGGGGTGGTGGAACAGGCCGTGCTCGACGCCGCCCGGGTGGCCGAGGTGGCTCCGCAGGCGGCCGCCCGGGCCACCGTCCGCTGGCTGGGCGAGCGGGCCCGTGCCGTCGGCAACGACGCCGTCGCCGCCCACGCCGACCTGCTCGACACCGCCGGAGCGGCCGCGTTCCCCCTGCTCGGCACCGCCTACCGGACGGGCGCGGCGCCCGTGCGCGAGCTGCCACGCTGGGCCACCGGAGTGTTGGCCGCACCCACGGCCCGCGACGGTGCCAGGGTCGGCTTCGGCACCGCCGCCACCCGGCCCGTGATCGCCGCGATCGCCACCGCCCTGCTGCCGGCCGCCGAGGGTGGGTCGGTGCGGTTCGGTCCGCTCGCGCTCGCCCTCGCCGGGCGGCCCGTGCTCGAACCGGACCAGCTCGCCCGGCTCCTGCGGGAGGCGGCGGCCGGGCCCATCCGTGACTGGCCGGACCCGCAGACCCTGAACGCGACCCGCCGCCTGTGCATCCAGGTCGGCCCCAGGGTGGCGCTCGGCCTGCTCCGCGACACCGCCCGCCACCCTGACGGGTTCGCCCGGCTCGCCCTCGCCGTCGCCGCCCACCACGCCGCCCCGCCACCCACCGGGCGGCTCCCAGCTGATCTCGAGGCCTTCACCGCCGCCACGGAAGACCGCATGCCGCTCGACCCACGGGTGGTCTCGGGCGGGCCGGTCCCCGGCGGATCCTCCCCGGCGGGAACCGGCCGGCCCGGCAGGCGGCGAGCCGCACGAGCGGTGCCGCGCCCCGCCCGGTCGCGGCACGGCGCGCCGGAGCCGGCGACTCCCGCCGGCGCTTCGGCGGGGAGGAGCCCGACCTCCGGCTCCCGATCCGCCGACAGTGGGCGATCCCGGCGTCCGGTCACCCCCACCCCGGGACGGGTCGACGGGTACCGCGTCGGGTCGATGCGCCTCGTCGAGCCACGCGACGGCGGCGAGCTCGTCGCCTGGGGAGCCCTGCTCGACAACTGTCTCGCCGACTACCGGCACGCCTGGGCGACCGGGCGTTCGCGGCTGATCGGCGTCGAGCACGACGGTCGGCTCCGCTACTGCATCGAGGTCGGTCCCCGGCGAACCCTGCGACAGTTCCTCGCCGCCCGCAACCGGCCCGTGCCTCCCGCCGACCGGGACCTGGTGCTCGACGCGCTGGTCCACCTCGGGGTCCTGGCCCACGTACCCGGCAGTGAGGTCGGCCGGCAGGCGAGGCGCGCCCCCTGCTGAGCACCTCACCGAACCGCGCGAACGGTGTCGGACTGCCGCCTCAGCTGGGCTGGGGCACGATGCGAAGGTAGGGCTTCGGTGCTTGCCAGGTGCCGAAGAGCTGCTTGGCCTCGTCGTCGCTCACCGATCCTGCGATGATCACGTCGTCGCCGGGCTCCCAGTTCACCGGGGTGGCCACCTTGTGGGTCGCGGTGAGCTGCAGCGAGTCGATGACCCGGAGCACCTCGTCGAAGTTGCGCCCGGTGGTCATCGGGTAGGCGAGGATCAGCTTGATCTTCTTGTCGGGGCCGATCACGAAGACGTTGCGGACCGTCTGGTTGTCAGCTGGGGTGCGCGCTTTGGCGTCACCCGACGTGCTCGCCGGCAACATCCCGTAGAGCTTTGAGACCGTGAAGTCCGCGTCACCGATGATCGGGTAGGTGGGGCGGGCCCCTGGGTCTCTTCGATGTCGTCGGCCCACCGTTCGTGGTCTTCGGTGGCGTCGACCGACAATCCGATGATCTTGACCCCTCGGCGTTCGAACTCGGGCTGGATCTTGGCCGTGTAGCCCAGCTCGGTGGTGCACACCGGCGTGAAGTCCTTCGGATGCGAGAACAGCACCGCCCACGAGTCCCCGATCCACTCGTGGAACCGAATCCTGCCGTGGGTGGTCTCCGCCTCGAAGTCCGGAGCTCCTGGTTCAGCCGCAATCCCATCACGCCCTCCTGAAGTCCTGATTCGTTCAGTCGGGCTTTATCGGCACCGGGGTCGGGTGGCAACCCGTCCCGGCCACGTCCCGGCCACGGCATGGTCGCCGGCCACCGCCGCCGGGCCCCCTTCAGATCCGGTTGGGCCGAGTTCCTAACAGCGGTCAAGGGTCTCAGGCGGCTTTCTCGCTAGGTTCGGTGGTGGGCGGGCCGGCTGCCGGAGCGGCTCCGGTCGACTCCTCACTGCGTCGGCCCGTCCGCTTGGGCTGGGTGCCGTTGTGGCGGGCCACGCGGGTCGCGGCGTCGATCTTGTAGCGGTCGGCGCAGATCTTGCGGCCCTCGGCTTCGGTGATGGGCCGCCCGTCGGTGTCGCGTAGCTCGTAGAGCTGGCCGTTGCGCCAGCAGGCTGCGATGCGAGTGATCAGAACGGCAGCGATGGTGCAGATGGC
>NZ_JACFSZ010000025.1 GCF_014805525.1 Rhabdothermincola sediminis
TGCACAATGCCGCCGCGTCGAGCAACTCACGATCCGGGCGAGACGTCCCTTGCATCGGCCCATTCTTTTCGATCCACGCCCCCAACGCGAATCGACCCGCCCACCCGATTGCTCAGCAGTCTCCTAGGGAAGCCACACTGAGGAAGTGCGCCCGAACCGCTCGCTGGTCGGACGCGCGGCCCAGAGGTTCACTGCTACCGCCGCCGTGCCTTGGACCCGGCCTCGTATTGGACCCCGCTCAATCCGCCGATGAACAGGTCGTCGTTGAGCAGCTTGAGGACCGTGTCGGCGTCAGCACCGCTGAAGTCGAGTCGGCCGTCCTTGAGCAGTGTGTCGCGGGGCAAACCGAGTTTGTCGATCTCCCGCTTGACCTGCTTCATCGTCACGTTGCCCGCGGCCAGGTGACCGCTCTCGTAGATCTGACGCAGGCGGTTCCCCAGCCTCGAGTTGTGGCGGCATCGCTCAACCAGCATGGTGATCTGATCCTCGGCCAGCTGCAGCGTCGAGAACGCCTCGGCATAGATCGGGTAGCGCTCGTTCAGCACTTCGATATCCCGAAAGAGTTGCTCGAAGGCGGGTTGGTTCAGCACTGCGATGCCGCCAGGAGCGACCACAAGGTCGAACCACTCGTCGAGGAGGAGCAGCGGGTCGTCGACGAACTTCAGCCTGTCGCCGTAGGCGAACACCATGCGGCCGCGTCGCAGCACCTTGGCGGGGTTCGCCTTCCGTACGAAGGCCGATCGAGCGGTCGCCGAGCTGCCGACCACAGCTGCGTAGAACTGGAAGGTGTAATCCGCCAGCCGCTCGGCGGGAAGTCGTTCGAGCCCGGAGGCCCTTCGGAGCAGGTCCCGCACCTGCGGATCCGTTTCGATCGTCGCCGTAGAAGGGTTGGGATCGCGATCAGCCTCTTCGCCGTTCCCGGAGCGGCGAGGCTTCGGGCGGAAGGCCTCGTGCTGGACAAGCTCCGCGTCAGGTACTGCGAGGTACTCACTATCCGCGTCGATGTGGAGGCTCGGCTCGTATTGGCGGGCTGCGCGCGCTGCAACGCGTCGCAGCGTCTCGCGGCAGACCTCGCGGATGGCGTCGCCTGCCGTGGCATCGAACTCGATCTTGAACCCCTCGAGCGATTTCCCGCGTCTGCGTGCTACGACCAGAGTCACGTCACCCGCGATGTCGACCGCGCTCGTGTCGAGAGTCCAGGTTCTGACCGGGGTCATCGGCGCACCTCGACGAGGATGCCCTGGTCGAGGTGCGCTGCACGCAAGGTGTCACCGGCTTGCGGAAGGCCGCGCACGACGGCGAATCCTGCCCATCCCTCGTCGGTCTTGATCTGAACGACCCGACGGCCAAGGAGGTACAGGGTGGGGTTGATCTCAGTCATGTCCGAACGAACGAAGATCACCGCGACGATTAGCAAGAAGAGGGCGTAGGCGGCCAGATCCGAAGCGCTCGGATCTGTGATGGCCAGAAAGGGCAGGAGGTAGGCGACGAGGTATCCAGCGACCTGCGAGCCGTGATCCGCAACCTCCCGGATGGTGTACGGGCTGGGGCCAATTCGTCCCGGCTGCCACAGCACGAGTCTGGCGGCGTCGAGCAGACCGACGAGGCCGAGGAACAGGGCGACGAGTCGAACGACGTCGTCCTCCAGGCGCAAGGCCAGCAGAAGGAACAGGGGCGCGTAGGAGCTGAAGAAGAGTCGGATCCTGATGACCGTTGTCGTAGCGGTCGGTCGGTTTGCAGACACGGCTGTCACCTCGCACCTCCGCCATAAGCGTACGCAGGGGGTGTGACGAAGTCGCCCGGCCGGGTCCCATCGGATCCGGTCAGCGGTTGTCACGGCCGCCCAGAGCTATCGAGCCGGCCCAGCGAGGCCGAGACCCCGCGAGGGCCCTGGGGGTTGTTCCAGTGCATCGAGCCGGCGCTGTGTCTCAAGCGCACGCAGGCGGTGCTCGGCCCAGGGTGCCACGGCGCGCACGGCATCCTCCTCTGCCCGTAGCTGAGCCTGCCGGAGCGCCCAGCTCGTCCGCCTCGCGAGGTTCGGGCGGCGAACGTCGCCCTCCTGGGCAGGCTGGTCGGTGTCGAGGACCCACCGCTCCCGGCGCTCGACCCCCCACTCGCGTGTGAGGTCGTCGACGGCCTGGCTGGGGTCATCGGCGACGACGTATACGTGCGACGACTCGCGTGCCCGGCTCATGGCGACATAGGCGAGCTCCCGGCCGCCCCCGTCGGCGAAGACGTGAGCGCGGTCGGCGGTCGCACCCTGCATCCGATGCACTGTCACCGCGTAGGCGTAGTCGAGCCGATCCGCAGCCAGCTCCTCCCCCGCCAAGGTGACGGTCCTCCCGTCATCGAAGTGCACGGTGAGGATCTCTCGGTCGACGCCGGACACCGTCCCGCGGTCGCTCGTGACGTACCTGCCGTCACCGGACGGGGCGAGGGTCACCACTCGGTCCCCGAGCGCGAACGGCTTGCCACCCGGCACCGACACCTCGGGACTGAAGACCTCACCGGCGCTGATGCACCGCTCACGGGCGAGCTGGTTGAGCGCCGTGACGTCTCGCCGTCGCCACGCCAGGAGACACGAGTCGACGCCGCTGCGGCGGTCCGTGTCCCAGGCATCGACAGCACGCTCGAGAGCATCCAGCCTCGTCGGTGCAGTCGCGATGCGACCGGCGTCCTCGTACCAGGCGATGGCGTCGGCCACCTTGCCGGAGCGCAGCTGCTCGAGCGCTCGCCGCTCGTCGGCTCTGTGCTGGCGGACGTTCTCGTCGAGCACCGTGACGGCCGGGTGCTGCCGGCGCACGAGGGCTTCGAGGCCGCCGCCGGCGCCCACCGCGTCGAGCTGGCGGTAGTCACCGACGATGACCGCCTTGGCTCCGGCGCCGTCGGCCGCCGCCAGGAGCTTGAGCATGGCGGGGTCGTCGGCCGTTCCCGCCTCGTCGACCAGGAGGACCGTGTGGTCGTCGAGACGCAGCGCGCCGTGTTCCAGCCGCCAGACGAGCGAGGCGACCGTCCTGCTGTCGACACCGGCCTCGTCCCGCAGCGTGCGAGTTGCCTGACCGCTGATCGCCGTCCCGAGGACGCGGTAGCCCTGGCCTTCGAGAATCTCTCGTGCGAGGTCGAGCGCCGTCGTCTTGCCGGAGCCAGCCACGCCGACCACGAGGTCGAGTGCACGGCCGGACGTCGTGACAGCAGTGATGGCGCGCTGCTGGCCGGTCGTGAGGCACGCCCCGAGCCTCCGCTCGCGGTCGGCAATCGCGGCGGTGACGACGTCGGGCGTGACGGCCGCCTGGTGCGTCCGCTCAGCGAACCGCTCGCCGACTGCTTCGACGGCGACTTCGGTGGCGAGCACCGACGCCGCGGCCCAGGCCCGGCCCCGGGCGAACGGCTGACCGACGAGCGGGATGGCCTCGGCGTGGTGGACGACAGCGCGCACGACGCGGTCGAGGTCGGCGGGGTCACGGCCGTACAGGAGTGGCGCCGCCACCCGGATCACGTCGGCGCGGGTGAACGCCTTGCGGTTGGCGAGCGGTCCGTCTCCGAGCAGCAGCGAGGAGGCGGCTGCGGTGACCTCAGCGTCGGTCAGCGCCCGCGCCGGCTGGTGCAACCGGCGGGTCACATGGTCCAGCCGCTGCGTCACCTTGCGGGCCGGCCAGCCGATGGAGTCGAGCTCGTCCAGCCACCGATGGATCAGGGACTCGGGGGACTCGTCGCTCTTCCCTTTACGGGTTCGGCGGGCGGCGATGCCTCGTGCACGACGAGAGGTGAACCCTTCGGCCTCCATGGCTGCGCTGATCTCCGTCGCTCGCTTCGAGAACAGGTCGGTGACGACAGCCGGGATGCCGGCGATGGCCCAGTGGTCCAGCTTCCCGGACGGCCCGCGGTCAGGCTCGATGGCGTACCCGAGCTCGACCGCCTTGGCGGCCGCGTCAAGACGCCCCGCCATCGTCGCGGCGTGGGTCAGGTCGCGGACGCTCGCGCTGTCGAGGGCCTTCCAGCCGCCCTTGGCGTCGAGCATCTCGGTGACGTTGGCGATCAGGACGTGATCATGGGGCGAAGGGTCACCAGCGCGCGAGGTGGCGTGCCTCGTCCGAGCCCAGAGCAGGCCGCTAGTGGCTGTTCGGTGCTGGCTCTTCCCACGGCGGCCGCCCTGGCGGCTGAACCACTCGTCGAGGAAGGCGAGCGTGGTGTCCGACTCGGCGTCGAGGATGGCGTGCATGTCGTCGGCCCGACCGATGAGGCCGAGGACGGCGACGCTCTTGTGGGCTGCCACCACCAGCTCCACCCCAGGCCGCCGGGTGTTCACGAGCCGTGTCCCCAGATGGGGGTCACGGGCGCCACCCCGGCCGAAGATGGCCTCGTAGGTGGCGTCGTCGACCGGACCGACGAGACCGAGCCTGTCGGCCAGCCGGCCGCCCCATTCGAGCGGGGTCTCGCCCCGACTGCCGTAGTAGGCGAGCGCGCCGCCCTCGAAGTCGTCGGCACGCCCGAGCACCGTGCGGCGGTGGTACTCGACGGAGTCGACGCCCATCATCCGGAACCAGGCCACGGGATCCTCCTGCGCGCCAACCCCGGAGGGGGTTGCAATCGTGGTCCGCGCAGTTGGGGTTATCGCCCATGGGACAAGGGCCCGTCGAGGCCTTCGTCGTGGCCGGATCCTGGTGGCGCTCCATGGTGCCTGGCGGGCAACGAGGTCGTCGACCCGAGCGAAGGTTTCGAAGATTCCCCGCGAGATTCCACCCGCCTCAACGGCCTAGTGACAGGGAGACACCTCCACGCTCAGCACCGACCGAAGGAGCCCGACCATGTCGACCACCCGCCCCGCCGACCAGCTGCCGCCCCGCCTGCTCGACGTCACCGCCGTCGCCGAGTTCCTCGGCGTCAACACCCGACACGTCCGCCGCCTGGTCCTCGAACGGCGCATCCCGTTCATCAAGTGGGGCCACCTGGTGCGCTTCGACCCGGTGGAGATCCGAGACTGGCTCGACCGGTGCCGCCACCGGCCCGGTCGCGACGACGTCGGCGCCCGGATCGTCGTTGAGCCAGTTCTCGATCTCATCGGCCGGGAGCCTGCCGATGCGGTACGAGCCGAACCGGGGCAGCACGTACCGGTTGAGGTCGCGGGCGTAGGTCTCCTGCGTCGACGGCGACAAGCGTCGGGCGAGCGAGAGGAACTCCTCGGCCCAGGTGCCGAGCGCGAGATCGGCCCCGGCCGGGTCGATCCACCGACCCCGCTCGATGTCGACCTGCATCTCCCTGATGAACCGCTCGGCGTCGGCCTTGCGGGTGAACGTCTCGGACCGCTGGCGCCCCAGCGGGTCCCGGTAGCGCGCGCGGTAGCGACCGCTGCGCTTCTCGATGAACCCCATCTCCATCCTCCTGTCGATCCCGTGGGAGCGCCTTGGGAGCGCTGTGGGAGCGAAACCAGGGGTCGTGGGGGTATCCAGCGGTCACTGACCGGCCCTGCCGGACACACCGAAAAAGTGGGCCTGACCTGGTGTTATACCAGATCAGGACACTGGAGGCGGCGCCCGGAATCGAACCGGGGTACGGGGCTTTGCAGGCCCCTGCCTAAACCACTCGGCCACGCCGCCAGGAAGCGTCAACCATACTCCCGCCGCGCTCCGAGCCCGACGTGTTCATCAGGCCGACGGCCGCCCAGGAGTGGCACGGGCGCACCCCGCTCGGGCTCACTCCGCCGGCAGCGCCACCTCGAACCACACTTCCTTCCCGTCGCCGTCGACCTGCATCCCCCATCGCCTGGCCAGCCCGTGCACCACGACCAGCCCCCGGCCGCTGTCGAGGTCCGATGCCTGCCGCCCCCGGAACACCGGTAGGCCACGGTGCGTGTCACCGACCCCGACCCGCACGTGGTCGGCGAAGCGCTCGACGGTGATGGTGAACCGGGTCCGGGCGTGCAGCACCGCGTTCGACGCCAGCTCCGAGGTGAGCAGGGCCACGGTGCTCGCCGTGCCGCCCGCCAGTCCGAGCGCCGAGACCACGAACGCCCGAGCTTGCCCCACCGACACCGACTCCGGCGCGAACGACGCCTGCGCCTCGACGAGTGGGGCGGGCCCGGCACCGACCCCCCTGAACGAGGTACTCACGGGTCGTTCGCTACCCCGCACCAGCCCCTACAGACCTCGGCCGCTTCGGATGGGCCGATCGTCATGGATCCGTCATGGCCTTCGCGGTGCCGTGCGCTCGTTGAGCTCGGCCGCCTTCTCGCGCAACCCGAGCTCGATCGCCTGCGACTCGGGGACCCCTCGTGCCTCGGCGTAGCGCCGGACGTCCTGCGTGATGCGCATGGAGCAGAACTTGGGGCCGCACATCGAGCAGAAGTGCGCGGTCTTTGCCGGCTCCGCCGGGAGCGTCTCGTCGTGGTACGCCCGAGCGGTGTCGGGGTCCAGGGCGAGCTCGAACTGGTCCTCCCAGCGGAACTCGAACCGGGCACGGCTGAGCGCGTCGTCCCAGGCCCGGGCACCCGGGTGGCCTTTGGCCAGATCCGCGGCGTGGGCGGCGATCTTGTAGGCGATCACCCCCTGCTTCACGTCCTCGCGATCCGGTAGGCCGAGGTGCTCTTTCGGGGTGACGTAGCAGAGCATGGCCGTGCCGTGCATGGCGATCATCGCCGCGCCGATCGCGCTGGTGATGTGGTCGTAGCCGGGTGCGATGTCCGTGGTGAGCGGGCCGAGGGTGTAGAAGGGCGCCTCCCGGCACCAGTCGCGCTGCAGGTCGACGTTCTCGGCGATCTTGTGCATGGGTACGTGACCGGGACCCTCGATCATCACCTGCACGTCGTGGCACCAGGCCCGCTCGGTGAGCTCGCCGAGCGTGCGCAGCTCGGCGAGCTGGGCGTCGTCGTTGGCGTCGGCGATCGAACCGGGCCGCAGCCCGTCACCGAGGCTGAACGCCACGTCGTAGGCGGCGAAGATCTCGCAGAGCTCGTCGAAGTGCTCGTAGAGGAACGACTCGGTGTGGTGTGCGAGGCACCAGGCGGCCATGATCGACCCGCCCCGGCTCACGATGCCGGTCACCCGGCGGGCGGTGAGCGGCACGTAGCGCAGCCGTACCCCGGCGTGGATCGTCATGTAGTCGACCCCCTGCTCGGCTTGCTCGATCACCGTGTCGCGGAACAGCTCCCAGGTGAGCTCCTCGGGTGTGCCGTCGACCTTCTCCAGGGCCTGGTAGATGGGCACCGTGCCGATGGGCACCGGGCTGTTGCGGATGATCCATTCCCGAGTGGTGTGGATGTCCGGCCCGGTGCTGAGGTCCATCACCGTGTCGGCTCCCCAGCGGGTGGCCCAGGCCAGCTTCTCGACCTCCTCGGCGATCGAGCTGGCCACCGCGCTGTTGCCGATGTTGGCGTTCACCTTCACCAGGAACGACCGGCCGATGGCCATGGGCTCGCTCTCGGGATGGTTGAGGTTCGCCGGCAGGATGGCCCGCCCCCGGGCGATCTCGTCGCGCACCAGCTCGGGGTCGAGCCCCTCCCGCCGGGCCACGAAGGCCATCTCCGGGGTGATCTCCCCCCGGCGGGCGTAGTGCAGCTGGGTGACGGTCCGGCCCGGTTTGGCTCGCAGCGGCGGCCGCGGGGGGCCCTGCCACGGCTGGCCGGTGGCGGTGGCGCCCCGGCGCGCGGCCGCCCGCCCGTCGTCGCGCAGGGACGGCCGGCGGGCACCGGGGTGCTCCTCGACGTCGCCGCGGGCCCGGATCCAGGGGTCGCGCAGGCGCGGCAGGCCGCGGGTGGGGTCGCCACCTGGCCCAGACGTGTCGTACAGGTGGAGGACCTCGCCGTTGCTGAGGGTGATCTCCCGCTGCGGAACCCGAATCCCGCCCGGCCCGTCCAGGTAGGTCTTGGTGGTGGTCATTCCTGCTCCTCCAGTTCCCATCCGAAGTGGTCGAGTGGTCCGTGACCGGCACCGAGCACCCAGCGCGCGCCCCCGGCGACGGCTCGGTGGACGAAGTCCTTGGCGCGCTCTATGGCCTCGATGACGTCATGGCCCAGCGCGAGGTGGGCGGCGATCGCGGAGGCGAACGAGCAGCCGCTGCCGTGGTTGTTCACCGTCGGGATCCGCGGGCGGCGAAGCTCGATCGTGCCGTCCGCGGTGGCGACGACGTCGACGGCCTCGCCGAGGTCCCCTCGCTCGCCGCGGACCGGGTGCCCGCCCTTGACCACCACCACCTCCGGCCCGTTGGTGAGCAGCGCCGTCGCGGCCTCCCGCTGGCCGGCGTGGGTGGTGATCTCCCGGCCGAGCAGCATCTGCGCCTCCCACAGGTTGGGGGTGACCACCCGGGCGTGGGGGAAGAGCCCCACGAGGTAGCGGCGCTCGGCAGCGGGATCGAGGAGGCGGGCGCCCGAGGAGGCCACCATCACCGGGTCGACGACCAGGTTCGGGAGCCGGCCCGCGGCCGCGAGCGCCGCCACCGCGTCGACGATCTCCGCGCCGGCCAGCATTCCGGTCTTGACGGCCCGGACGTCCAGGTCGTCGAGCACCGCGTCGATCTGGGCCACGACCATCTCGGCGGGCACGGGGTGCACGGCGCGCACCTCGGTCGTGTTCTGGGCGGTCAGGGCGGTCACCGCTGAAGTGCCGAAGACCCCCAGCGCGGCGAAGGTCCTGAGATCGGCCTGGATGCCGGCTCCGCCCCCCGAGTCCGACCCGGCGATCGTCATCGCCACCGCCGGGGTGCTCACGGCTCGCCCCCCGCGCCGGCGATCGCTCGCCCCAGCGCGGCGACCGTGCTCGCCGGGTCAGCGGCGCGCATCACCTCACCCATCACGGCCACGCCGTGGGCGCCGGCCTCGAGGCAGGCCGCCGCATTGGTGGGCGTGACGCCACCGAGCGCGAACACCGGCACCCCAGCCGTGGCCACGAGCCCTCGCAGCGCGTCGATGCCCAGCGCGGGCCCGTAGCCCGGCTTCGAGCGCGACGAGAACGCGGGCGACACGGTGACGTAGTGGCAGCCCTGCCGGCGGGCGCCGTCCAGCTCGCCGGCGTCGTGGCAGGACCGACCCACCAGCGCCGGGGCCGGCTGCGGGGTGGGGTCGGCAGCGGCGAGGTGTACACCGTCGGCGGGGCCACCGTCGAAGGTCAGGGTGGGATCGGAAGCCACGAGCAGCACCTCCACGTGGGGGCGCAACGCGGCGGCGAGGGCGGCCCGCTCGGAGGTCGGCAGGTCCTTCTCCCGCAGCACGACGGCTCGGGCACCGCCGTGCACCGCGATGCGCACCACCTCGACCAGTGGACGCCCCACGGTCTGGGTGCGGTCGGTGAGCACCAGCAGGCGGGGGAGCGTGCTCACCTGCGCACCTCCGTCTCGCCGGGGTCGAGCTCGGCGATGCCGTCGAACGGGGTGGAGGCCTGGGCGTAGAGCCGGCGGGGGATGCGACCGGCGAGGTGCGCTTCGCGACCGGCCTCCACCGCGGCCCGCATGGCTCGGGCCATCCGCTCGGGGTCGCGGGCCCGGGTGACCGCGGACGCGAGCAGCACGCCGTCACAGCCCAGCTCCATTGCCCGGGCCGCGTCGGATGCGGTCCCGATGCCGGCATCGAGAATCACCGGCACCGGCACCTGCTCCCGGATGATGGCGAGGTTGTAGGGGTTGCGGATCCCCATGCCGCTGCCGATGGGCGAGCCGAGCGGCATGACCGCCGCGCAGCCGATCTCCGCCAGGCGGGTGGCGGTGACCGGATCGTCGTTGGTGTAGGGAAGCACCACGAACCCGTCGTCGACGAGCTGCTCGGCTGCGTCGAGCAGCTCCACCGGATCGGGCAGCAGGGTGCGCTCGTCGCCGATCACCTCCAGCTTGATCCAGTCGGTCTCGAACGCGTCGCGGGCCAGCCTGGCGGTGAGCACGGCCTCGGCGGCGGTGAAGCATCCGGCGGTGTTGGGGAGCACCCGCACCCCGGTGCGATCGACCAGCTCCAGCAGCCCGCCGGGCTGGGCGGGGTCGACCCGGCGCAGTGCCACGGTCACCAGCTCGGTGCCCGACGCCCGAACGGCCCGCTCGAGCACCTCCAGGTTCGGTGCGCCGCCGGTGCCGAGGATCAGCCTGGAGCGCAGGTGCTCACCGGCGATGCTCAGCCGGTCGGCGCTCACGTCGCGCTCGGTTCGCTCAGCCACCTTGGGCCGCCCGGAGGATCTCGATGCGGTCGCCGTCGCGCAGGGGCTGATCCGCCCACCGACTTCGGGGCACGAGCTCACCGTTCACGGCCACCGCCACGCCTCGGGTGCCTGCGCCGAGGCGTTCGACGAGCGCGGCCACCGTCGTGGCCGGTTCGAGCGGGCACGGTTCCCCGTTGAGCACGATCACCGCCGGAACCTCTCGATCGTGAAGGGCGCGACCTCAGGTGGGAGCTTGCCGTCGACGAGCAGGCCGGCGACCGCGTCGGCGGTGATCGGGGCCAGCAACACGCCGTTGCGGTGGTGGCCGGTGGCCAGCACCAGCCCCTCGACGCCGGTCGGCCCGATCACCGGCGAGTGGTCCTCGCTCGCCGGCCGGAGGCGGGCGAGGGCTTCGACCTGCTCGAGCTCGGCCACCGCCGGCACCAGCTCGACCGCCGCGTCCAGCAGCTCGCGCACCCCACCGGCGGTGACGGTGGTGTCGAAGCCCTTCTCCTCGACCGTGGCCCCGACCACCAGCTCCCCGTCGATGCGCGGCACGAGGTAGACGGACCAGCCGTGCACCAGACCGTGCACGTTGCGGGTGAGGGGCGGCGCCGCCGGGTCGAAGCGCAGCCGCAGGATCTGGCCTTTGACCGGGCGCACCGGTGGTGCCGCCTCGGCGGGTACGCCGACCACCGCGGCGCTCCACGGGCCGAGCGCCAGCACCACGTGATCGCCGGTCACGACGTCGCCGCCTTTGAGTGCCACCCCTCGCACCCTCCCGCCGCCCGTCAGTACCTGTGCCATCTGCTGCTCCACCAGCTCTACGCCCGCGGCCCGGGCCGCGCCGATCAGCGCGGCGCACACCCGGCGGGGATCGACCGACGACTCCCGATCGACGCGCACACCGCCGCGCACCCGAGGCGAGAGCATGGGCTCCAGGGCGCGGCACTCGCCGCTGCGCAGCCGCTGCACCTCGAGGCCGAGCTCCTCCTGGAAGCGACGGGTGGCGTCGAGGGCCCGCAGGTCGTCGGCATCGAGGGCCACCGCGATGGTGCCGTTGTGGCGGAGCCCGACCTCGGCGCCGGTCGCCGCCTCCAGCTCCGCCGCGAAGCCCGGCCACCGGTCGTAGGCGGCGAGGTGCAGCGCGACCTGCGCCTCCTCCCCGTAGCGGGCCTCGGCAACCGGGCAGAGCATCCCGGCGGCGGCGTGCGACGCCGAGCTGGCGGGTGCCGGGTCGATGACGCTGACCGCGAGTCCTGCTCGGGCCAGGCGCCAGGCGATCGACAGCCCGACGATCCCGCCGCCCGCGACCACTGCGCGGTCGGTCACGGCTGCACCGCCTCCAGCGCTGCGAGCAGCTCGCGGGTCGCGGCCCTGGGGTCGTCCGCGTCACGGATCGCGCCGATGACCGCCACCCCGTGTGCGCCCGCCTCGAGCAGCTCGGGGATCCGGGCCGCGGTCACCCCGGCGATGGCGATCACCGGGATCGACACCGCGGCGGCGACGGCGCGCACCCGCTCGGCCCCTTCGGGCTCGGGCAGCCCCACCTTCGACGACGTGGCGTAGCAGGGGCCGACACCGAGGTAGGTGGCGCCGGCGATCTGGTACGCCCGGGCGGTCAGCGGGTCGCGGGCGGTGCCGCCGACCACGAACGCGGGGTCGGCGGCTACCTGCCGAGCGGCACCGACCGGCAGGTCGTGCTCGCCGACGTGCACGCCGTGCGCGCCCGCGGCCAGCGCGACGTCGAGCCGGTCGTCCACCACCACCGTGGCGCCGTGGGGCGCGGCCAGCTCGAGCACCCGGCAGGTGAGGTCGAGGACCTCGGCGTCGGTGGCGTCCTTGGCCCGGACCTGGATGACCGGTGCACCGGCATCCAGCGCCGCGGCCGCGATCGGCAGCCGATCGGTGATGACGTGCAGGCGACCCAGCTCGGCCAACCTCGTGCTCCCTTCGCCGGCATGATCCGGATCAGGTTCGAAACGGTCGGGGGCGGATCAGCCCCCCTCTCAGCCCGGTCCTCCGGACTCCCGTGCGTGTCGCGATCACTCTACGGCCCCGGTGGGCCGTCTGCGAGCGAGCCGGGCGTAGCGCGCCGGGGGGATGCCGATGGCCGCGGTAAAGCCCCGGGTGAGGTGCGCCTGGTCGCGGTAGCCGAGCAGGGGAGCTGCCATGCTCGGGAACCATGAGTACGACGAGCATCGTCGATCGCCACCGACGTCTCGCCGACGCCTTCGCAGCGAAGATCGCGGCCGTGCCCCCTGACCGGTGGGAGGCGCCCACGCCGTGTGAGGGATGGACGGTTCGGCACCTCGTGGGCCATGTCGTGCAGACCCACGAGCTGTTCTCGGGGTTCGTCGGTCGCACCCTGGGCGACATCCCGTCCGTGGACGAGGATCCGGCGGGGGCCTTCGACGCCGCCCGGGCGGTGGTGCTCGACAGCCTGCGCGATCCGCAACTGGCCAGCAGCGAGTACCGGGGGCTGTTCGGTCGGACGACCTTCGCCGAGGGCGTCGACTTCTTCGTGTGCTTCGATCTCGTGATCCACGGTTGGGATCTGGCCCGTGCCGTGGGCCTCGACGAGCGCATCGACCCGGGCGAGGTGGAGCGCGTCTTCGAGCAGGCGAGGGCGTTCGGGGACGCGGCGCGGGCACCGGGCGCGTTCGGACCGGCGCTCGAACCCCCGCCCGGCGCGGACGACCAGACCCGGCTGCTGGGCTTCCTCGGCCGCTCGGTGTGACCCGTCGGCTCCTCCGGGTCACGCCGGGCTGTAGGCGGGCTGGGTGAGGTGACCACTACGTAGCGTGAAATTTTGGCCCCCAGAACCGGAATCACGCTCAAAATCACCACGGCGCGTGACGGATCGGCTCATCCTTGTTATGGTCGCCCCGGCGATGCGTGACTGCGGTCACGTTCAACTGGAGGGTGGGTGGGCAGGCGATGGCCCACCCCGGGCGACAAGAGGGGCGGTACCCAACCATGCGCGTGCGCCGCAAGCTCGCGGTCGTTCTCACGTTCGCGCTCGCATCCACCGGCTTGGCCATCGGGAGCTCGATCCTCCCGACCGATGCGGCGACGACCCCGGTGACCACACCGATGAACTGCACGGCCAACACCCCGATCGGCTCCGTCGCGGTGTCCCAGGACGTCACCGTCACCACCACCGCCCCTGACGGAGTGGAGAACGACACAGTGTTCACGGTGTCCTCGGCCAGCGACACCACGCAGGCGCCGAGCAGCGCCTCGGGGTTCACGGTCAACAGCCTGCGCGACCTGCGGATGAACATCCCGATCGCGGCCAACGCGGTGTACGTGAGCCACAGCCTTGGCGCGGACGGCATCATGCCACCGGGCGCGGGCACCCCCTCGCTGACCTACAACGCCGGCGCCAACCGCCTCGAGCTCAGCGTCCCCGGCCCGATCCCCGGCGGGGCGACGTTCCGCATCCCCACCATCAACACCGTGTTGCGGGCGGCCGGGCCGGCCTTCGCCACCATCCAGCCGAAGCTGTCCTTCTTCACCACCACGGTGAACGTGAACTTCCCGTCCCCGATCGGGGCCAGCGACGTGGTCACGACCTGCACGCCGGTGGCGCCGGTCCCCGCGCTGTCGACCACCACCATCATCCCCCCGGACGTCACCGCCCCCACCGCCACCATCATCACCCCGGCGAGCGGCGCCACCTACGGGTTGGGCCAGGTCGTCAACGCCTCCTACTCGTGCAGTGACCCGTCGCCCGGGTCGGGGGTGGCCTCCTGCACGGGCGCGGTGCCGAACGGCTCGCCCATCGACACCTCCAGCGTGGGCACCAAGTCCTTCACGGTGACCGCGGTCGACAACAAGGGGAACAGCTCGACCACCTCCACCACCTACACCGTCGCCGACGTGCCGGCGGTGTCCGTGCGGGGCGGCTCGGTGGTCGAGGGCAGCGCACCCGGTGCGGGTGGCCAGCTCGCCTTCGAGGTCAGCCTCTCCAAGCCGTCGCTGAGCACGGTGACCCTCGACTACGCCACCGTCGACGGCACCGCGGTCGCCCCCGGTGACTACGCGCCGGTGACGGGCTCGCTCACCTTCACCCCCGGCGGCTCGCTCAGCCAGACGGTGCTGGTCGACGTCGCGGCCGACCTCACCTTCGAGGAGACGGAATCCCTGTCGTTGCAGATCACCGACACCCACGGCTCCGCCAGCGTCGGCGGGTCGACACCGGGACGCATCATCGACGATGACGCACCGCCCGTGCGGGTCTCGGGTGGCTCGGTGATCGAGGGGCCCGGCGCGTCGATCACCTTCACCGTGACCCCCACCCGCCCCTCGCCGTTCGACGTCTCGGTCCCGTACGCCACCGTCGACGGTTCGGCCACCGCCGGATCCGACTACACCGGCGTCGCGGGCACCCTCCAGTTCAGCGCCGGGAGCACGGCCCCCCAGACGGTCACCGTGCCGGTGCTCGAGGACGCGCTCGACGAGGGCGACACCGAGTCGTTCAGCCTGGAGGTCACCCAGTACGACGGCCAGGTCGTGGCCGTCGGTGGAACGATCGTCGACGACGACGGTGACGCCCCGGCCGACTACACGGTGCCCGGGTTCGCCATCGGCGACGTGTCGATCACCGAGTCCGATCAGGGCGACCTGAACGCCAACGTCACCGTCCGCCTGAGCGGCCCGGCCGCGGTCGCCTCGCAGGTGCAGTACCGCACCATCGCCCGCACCGCCACCGCCGGGGTGGACTTCGCCCAGAAGACCGGCACGCTCAAGTTCGGCATCGGCGAGGTGGCCAAGACCGTCACCGTGAAGATCAAGCCCGACCTGCTGGCCGAGGCCGACGAGAGCTTCACCGTCGAGTTGCGCAACCCGGTCGGCTACCCGATCCAGGACCCGCTGGGCACGGTCACCATCGTCGACAACGACGCTTCGACCGCCCCGTGCTGCGTCGCCACCGTCGCCGGCACGGCGGTGTGGGAGGGCGACACCGGGCTCGGCTCCGTGCTGGTGAACGTGTCGCTGAACCGGCCGGCCACCGCGCCGCTGACGGTGAAGGTCGCCACCGCGCCCGGCACCGCCACCGCCCTCGACTTCAACAGCCTGGCCAAGAACGTGACCTTCCAGGCCGGCCAGCAGCGCAAGACCGTCAAGGTGACCATCCGCCACGACAACCTCCGGGAGGGTGACGAGCAGGCCACGGTCAACCTCACGGCGGTGAGCGGGCCGGTCACCATCGGCACGCCGTCGGCCCACCTGGTGATCCTCGACGACGACCACCAGCCCTCCGCGCCCGAGAACCTGGCGGCGGCGCCCGACCCCGACGGGCTCGGGCTGGTGACCGTCACCTGGGACCCACCGGCGAGCGGGCTGGCCCCACCGTTGGCCCCGTGGCGCTACGACGTGCGGGTCTCGACCGATCACGGCGCCACCTGGGGCCCGTGGCAGCCCACCGGCACCGGCGCCGGCCGCAGCCTGGTGCACGACTGCGGCGCCGGGGTCACCTGCACCTACCAGGTCCGGGCGTACAACAGCCGTGGGGTCGGCGACCCGAGCGCGCCCGCCGACGGCGTGGGCTACGCCGACACGGCGGCGCCCTCCCCGTCGCTGGTCACGCCGGTCGACGGTGCCAACCGCGACTCGTGGACCGCGCTGACCTACGCCGGCGATCTCGGGCTCGAGCGGGGTGACCACCCTGCGGTGGACGTGTCCATCCGGCAGGGAGCCACGGTCGTGCAGAGCTTTCCCGGCATGGTGTCCGGCGGGAGCTGGATCGCCACCGCCCCCGCTCCGCTGCCCCCGGGCATCTACACCGCGGTGGTCGAGCAGTCCGACTGGGTGGGCCTCGTTGGCAGCGACTCGGTGGTCTTCGAGGTCCGCGACGCCGTCTTCGTGTCCGAACGGGGCGACAACGCGGCACCCGGCTCGGCGGCCGCGCCGAAGCTCACCGTGCCGGCCGCGATGGCCGCTGCCGCGGCCGCGGGCCGGCCGCAGGTGGCGGTCGGCGCCGGGTCCTACAACGTCGGCGCAGGCCTCAGCCTGGCCAGCGGGGTGCGCCTGATGGGCGGCTTCGACCAGTACCGGGGCTGGTCGCGGCCGGGCACCGCCGGTGCGCCGGGCACGGCCGACAACACGCTCACCACCTTGCGGGGTGCGCCCCAGGCCGCGCTGGCCAGCGGCGCGGTGACCGCGACCGTGGACGGCCTGACTCTGCAGGGCACCAACAGCGGCCTCGGCGCCGGGGCCTCTGTGTACGGGCTGCGGGCCGTGAACGGCGCGCACGTCACCTTGACCAACGTCCGGACCCGGGCGGAGGCCGGCCTGCCGGGCACCGATGGCGCGCACGGCGCCAACGGGGTCAACGGCACCGCAGGTGCGGAGGGCGGCACCGGCTGGGAGAACTGCTACACGGTGCCGGGGCGCCCACCCAGCCCGGGCGGGCCTGGCGGCAGCGGTGCGGCGGCCGGCGGCGCGGGCGGCTCCGCGCCCTGCCCGACGCCCG
>NZ_JACFSZ010000026.1 GCF_014805525.1 Rhabdothermincola sediminis
TGCACAATGCCGCCGCGTCGAGCAACTCACGATCCGGGCGAGACGTCCCTTGCATCGGCCCATTCTTTTCGATCCACGCCCCCAACGCGAATCGACCCGCCCACCCGATTGCTCAGCAGTCTCCTAGGCCTGCGGGCGCCCGCTCCCCGTGCGCTGCGGAGCCGAGTTGTCCCGGAGGGCCGTGATCGGCAGAATTGCCCTTCGCGCCTGAGCATCCGAGCCTCGGGCGCACCCTCGTTGAACCAGGAAGGCAAGCCATGGCCAAGAAGAAGGTTGCGGCCGTCGTCAAGATCCAGATCCCGGCCGGCGGCGCCACGCCCGCGCCGCCCGTCGGCACCGCGCTCGGCCCTCACGGCGTGGCGATCATGGACTTCTGCAAGGAGTACAACGCAAAGACCGAGGCGCAGCGGGGCACGATCGTCCCAGTCGAGATCACCATCTTCGAGGACCGGTCGTTCACCTTCGTCCTGAAGACCCCGCCGACCTCGACGCTGCTGCGCCAGGCGGCCGGGCTCGAGAAGGGCTCGACGAATCCGGGCAAGGGCGCCGTGGGCACGATCACCGACGCCCAGCTCACGGAGATCGCGCAGACCAAGATGCCCGACCTCAACGCCAACGACCTCGAGGCAGCCAAGCTGCAGGTCGAGGGCACCGCCCGTTCGATGGGCATCGAGGTCGTCTGAGCGACCCGACAGACCGTTCCGGGACGCGTGGGAGGACCTCGCCCCCCGTCCGACAGCGATCGAGGGAGCCGAACGCCGAGGAGGCGATCATGCGACACGGCAAGAAGTACACGGACGCGAAGAAGCGCTTCGACGATCAGCACCTGCACGCCACACACGAGGCGATCGAGCTGGTCAAGACCCTCGCCCCGGCACGCTTCGACGAGACGGTCGAGCTGGCGGTGCGACTCGGGGTCGACCCCCGAAAGGCCGACCAGATGGTTCGTGGCACGGTCGGTCTGCCTTCTGGTACCGGCCGTGATGTCCGGGTGGCGGTCTTCGCCGCCGGCGAGCTCGCGCAGGAGGCCCGTGAGGCGGGCGCCGACGTCGTCGGTGCCGACGATCTCATCGCCCAGGTCGAGAGCGGGATGCTCGACTTCGACGTCGCCATCGCCACCCCTGATCTCATGCCCCAGGTCGGCAAGCTGGGTCGGGTGCTCGGCCCTCGGGGGCTCATGCCCAACCCCAAGACCGGTACGGTGACCACCGATGTCGGCAAGGCGGTCGGGGACTTCAAGGGTGGCAAGGTCGAGTACCGCACTGATCGTCACGGCAACGTGCACGTCCCGGTGGGGAAGGTGAGCTTCTCCACCGGCGATCTCGCCGCGAACGTGCGGGCGGTTCTCGAGGAGCTCGAGCGGGCCAAGCCCGCGGCGGCCAAGGGCCGGTACTTCAAGCGGATCACCGTGTCGTCGACCATGGGCCCCGGGGTGAAGATCGACCCGGCGCGCATGTACGAGACCGAGCCCGTACTGTCCTGACGGAGTTCTCCCGGCGATCGGGCTCGCGCTAGTCTGATCGGCTCACAACCGAACGAGATGTCGCTCGCCGAAGACATCCGGTGCGCTCCGGCGCTGAAAGGGCCCACCGGCCCGCCTGACGAGGCGGACTCCTCCGAGATCCCTCAGGGGCGTTCGCGTTCGACGCGAGCGTCCCTGTGTCGTCTCTCGGCCTCCCTCCCCTCGGGCGGCGGAACGTGGGTCGGCGCAGGACCCAGCCAACCGTGCCGAGGGGGCACCAGGACACGAGAAGGGAGGTGCGATGGAGAACCCGAGACCGGAGAAGGTCGCCGTGGTCGATGAGGTGCGCCAGCGCTTCGCCGAGAGTGACGCCGCGCTGCTCACCGAGTACCGGGGCCTGGACGTGACCGCGATGGGCGAGCTGCGCCGGGCACTGCGGGCTGCCGGGGGTGACTACAAGATCTACAAGAACACCCTTGTGCGGTTCGCCACCCGCGATCTCGGCCTCGAGATCGACGAGATGCTCACCGGCCCGACCGCGATCGCCTTCGTCCCACGAGCGGGCGAGGGTGATCCGGTCATGGTGGCCAAGGCGCTGCGTGACTTCGCCCGGGGTCACCCGGCCCTCGTGCTCAAGGGTGGGGTGCTCGGCGACCGCATCCTGACCGAAGCGGAGGCCAGGGGCCTGGCCGAGGTGGCCCCGCGGGAGGAGCTGCTCGCCAAGCTGGCGGGCTTGATGGCGGCGCCGATGCAGCAGTTCGCCGGCCTGTTGCAGGCGGTCCCGCAGAAGTTCGCCTACGCGCTGGCAGCGCTGGTGGAGGCTGGTGGCCCCGCCGGGGCACCGGCCGGCGAACCCGGTGCCGGAGCCGAGACCTCCATCGACACGACCGAACCGGCCGGGGCCGCCGACGCGACCCCGGCGCCCGAGCCCGCTACCACGGAAGGGGCGGGAGACGACACGACCACCCCGGCTGACGAGGCCGGGGCCCATCCGGACGACGCGGTGGCCGAGCCGGCAACCGCCCGAGCCGAACCTGCCACGGAGGAGAGCTAGACCATGGCCACCAAGGAAGAGATCCTCGACGCCATCGCCAACATGACCGTGCTCGAGCTGAGCGAGCTCCTGAAGGACTTCGAGGAGCGCTTCGGGGTCACGGCCGCCGCGCCGGTGGCGGTCGCCGCGGTGCCTGCTGCCGCGGGTGCGGGCGGCGCCGAAGCCGGCGGTGCGGAGGAGAAGGACGAGTTCGACGTCATCCTCACCTCGGCCGGGGACAAGAAGATCCAGGTGATCAAGGAGGTCCGGGCGCTCACGAACCTGGGCCTGAAGGAGGCCAAGGATCTGGTCGACAACGCCCCGAAGACGCTGCTCGAGCGGGTCTCCAAGGAGGAAGCCGAGAAGGCCAAGGAGGCCATCGAGGGCGCTGGCGGCGCCGTCGAGCTCAAGTAGCCGAGGCTGATTCCCCCGATGTGACGTGCCCGGGCCGAGGCCCGGGCACGTCACATCGGGGGGTCGCCCACGATGTTCGTCCGCCGGCCGCAACCGGATCGCCGGACCGGAAACCTTGACCTGAGGGGCGACTGGCCTTACCCTGCCGGCAACTTGACGTGGGGTCGGAGCCGTCCGTTGCGGCGTTCCCCATCGATCGACGTAGCCCGAGAGGCGGGTTCCTTTCGGGTTGCTTCGAGACGCGGCCGCGCCTAGGCTGGTGTTGCCGTGCTCTGCCCGTCCTGCTCTCGCCGGTTCCCTTTCGGCGACCCTGCGCGCCCGGGCACGGTCTCTGCGGCTTCACCGACATCCTCCTGAGGAGTGACCTTGCCTGCTCGCTCTGCCGTCCGGGATCGGTACTCGTTCGCGAACCTCGACGAGGTTCTCGAGCTCCCAGATCTGATCGCCATCCAGCGGGAGTCCTTCAGCTGGTTCCTGCACCAGGGTCTGGCGGAGACCTTCCGGGACATGAGCCCGATCAAGGATTTCACCGAGACCCTCCAGCTCGAACTGGAGTTCGATCCTGACGACGAGGACCTCCGCCCGCCGCCGAAGTTCTCGGTGGAGGAGTGCAAGGAGAAGGACATGACCTTCTCCGCCCCGATCTTCGTGCGGGCCCGCTTCATGAACGCCACCACGGGCGAGATCAAGGAGCAGACGGTGTTCATGGGGGACTTCCCCATGATGACCGACAAGGGCACGTTCGTGATCAACGGGACCGAGCGGGTGGTGGTCTCCCAGCTCGTGCGGTCGCCCGGCGTGATCTTCCAGCCGGGTGAGCGCTTCCGGTTGCGGAACCTGCAGAAGCACCAGCTGGTCACGGGCACCATCCACCCCTACCGGGGGGAATGGCTGGAGATCGACCTCGAGCAGAAGCCGGGCAAGGACGTCACCGCCGGTGCCCGGGTGGCTCGCAAGCGGCGCCTCAGCATGTTCACCCTGCTGCGCGCGCTCGGCTATGACGAGGAGAACCACCCCGGGTTCCTCGATCGGCTCGTCCGACACTTCGACTTTCTCGAGGGGCAGTGGGAGAAGGACCGTGAGATCGCCCCGACCCAGGACGAGTCGCTGGTCGAGATCTACAAGCGGGCCCGGCCGGGTGAGCCACCGACGGTCGAGTCGGCGCGGGCCTACTTCCGCAACGCGTTCTTCGAGTCGCGGCGTTACGACCTGTCCCGGGTCGGCCGTTACAAGCTGAACCGCAAGCTCGGTCCCGAGATCGAGAAGGTGGAGCAGCTCTTCGGCATCGAGCTCGAGCGACCCGAGCCCGACCAGTCGGTGCTGAGCCCTTCGGAAGTGCTTGCCGCCTGCACGTACATGCTGCACCTGATGGTCCAGGAGCCCGGCTACCGGCTCGACGACCAGGACCACTTCGCCAATCGGCGCATCCGTTCGGTCGGCGAGCTCATCCAGAACCAGGTGCGCATCGGCCTGTCTCGCATGGAACGGGTGGTGCGGGAACGGATGACCACCCAGGACGTGGAGGCCATCACTCCTCAGACCCTCATCAACATCCGGCCTGTGGTGGCGGCCATCAAGGAGTTCTTCGGCACCAGCCAGCTCTCCCAGTTCATGGACCAGGTGAACCCGCTGTCGGGGCTCACCCACCGTCGCCGCCTCTCGGCGCTCGGCCCGGGTGGTCTGTCCCGGGAGCGGGCGGGCTTCGAGGTACGCGACGTGCACTTCAGCCACTACGGCCGGATGTGCCCGATCGAGACCCCCGAAGGCCCGAACATCGGTCTGATCGGCGCGCTGGCGACCTATGCCCGAGTCAACGAGTTCGGCTTCATCGAGTCTCCCTACCGGGTCGTCAAGAAGGGCAAGGTGACCGACGAGATCGTCTACCTCACCGCTGACGAGGAGGAGGAGTACGTCGTCGCCCAGGCGAACGTGCCCCTCAACCCCGACGGGTCCTTCAAGGAAGACCGGGTCCTCGTGCGCCGGTCACCTCAGGCCGCGACCCTCGGCGAGCTCAAGCTGCAGCTCGAGCGCGACGTGTTCTTCGGTGCGACCACGGAGATCTCCTCGGTGTCCCCGGACGAGGTCCAGCTCATGGATGTCTCGCCGAAGCAGATCGTCTCGGTCGCCACCGCGCTCATCCCGTTCCTCGAGCACGACGACGCGAACCGGGCGCTCATGGGTGCCAACATGCAGCGCCAGGCCGTCCCGCTGGTGCGCGCCGAGGCTCCCTACATCGGTACCGGCATCGAGGCTCGCGCGGCGCGCGACGCGGCCGACATGATCCTGGCCGACGAGGACGGTGTGGTCACCGAGGTCGACGGTGACTCCATCACCGTCGAGTACAAGACGAAGGGCCGCAAGATCTACCGGCTGCTCAAGTTCGAGCGGTCGAACCAGGACACCTGCATCAACCAGAAGCCTCGCGTCCGCTCCGGTGATCGGGTCGAGGCGGGCGACGTCCTGGCGGACGGCCCCTCGACGGAGAACGGCGAGTTGGCCCTCGGCAAGAACCTCGTCGTGGCCTACATGACCTGGGAGGGCTACAACTTCGAGGACGCCATCATCCTCTCCGAGCGGGTGGTGCGCGACGACGTGCTCACCTCGATCCACATCCACGAGCACGAGATCGATGCCCGTGACACCAAGCTCGGCCCGGAGGAGATCACCCGGGACATCCCGAACCTCTCGGAGGAGATCCTCGCCGACCTCGACGAGCGGGGCATCATCCGCATCGGTGCCGAGGTCGGCCCGGGGGACGTGCTGGTCGGCAAGGTCACCCCGAAGGGTGAGACGGAGCTGACCCCCGAGGAGCGCCTGTTGCGGGCGATCTTCGGCGAGAAGGCCCGCGAGGTGCGGGACACCTCGCTGAAGGTGCCCCACGGCGAGTCGGGCAAGGTCATCGACGTCCGGGTCTTCAGCCGTGACGAGAGCCATGAGCTGCCGCCGGGGGTGAACCAGCTCGTGCGGGTCTACGTCGCCCAGAAGCGCAAGATCAGCGTTGGCGACAAGCTGGCGGGCCGCCACGGCAACAAGGGCGTGATCTCGAAGATCCTGCCCGTCGAGGACATGCCCTTCCTCGCGGACGGCACGCCGGTCGACATCATCTTGAACCCGCTCGGTGTGCCGTCGCGGATGAACGTCGGCCAGGTGCTCGAGGCTCATCTCGGCTATGCGGCCCGCTGGGGCTGGGAGATCGACGGGCAGGTCGAAGGTGACGAGCCGGTGCGGGGCACGGAGTCCAAGACCCGCCCCACTACGCCGGCTGCCCGGTTGATCGCCACCCCGGTGTTCGACGGCGCACACTGGGACGAGGAGGAAGAGGCCGGCCAGCACCCCACGATCAAGCGGATCTTCGAGAACCTCCGCCCCGAGGCGATCGATCCTCGCTACGGCGACAACGGCCGGCTGATCAGGCCCGACGGGAAGACCATCCTCTACAACGGTCGCACGGGTGAGCCCTACGACAACCCGATCACGGTTGGCATCGTCTACATCCTCAAGCTGGCCCACCTGGTCGACGACAAGATCCACGCTCGGTCCACCGGCCCGTACTCGATGATCACCCAGCAGCCCCTGGGGGGGAAGGCGCAGTTCGGTGGCCAGCGCTTCGGCGAGATGGAGGTCTGGGCCCTCGAGGCGTACGGGGCGGCGTACTGCCTACAGGAGCTGCTCACCATCAAGTCCGACGACGTACTCGGCCGGGTCAAGGTCTACGAGGCGATCGTCAAGGGTGAGAACATCCCCGAGCCCGGCATCCCCGAGAGCTTCAAGGTGCTCATCAAGGAGATGCAGGCCCTCTGCCTCAACGTCGAGGTGCTCTCGACCACCGGCGAGGAGATCGAGATGCGCGAGCTCGACGAGGACCTCTTCCGAACGGCCGAGGAGCTCGGCATCGACCTGTCGCGCCCGGAACGGGGCAGTGATGAAGAAGACGCTCGCCGCCAGGCGGAGAGGAGCTGACGTGGCAACACTGGACGTCAACAACTTCGACCAGCTCCGCATCGGCCTCGCCACGGCCGAGTCGATCCGCATGTGGTCGAACGGCGAGGTCAAGAAGCCGGAGACGATCAACTACCGCACGCTCAAGCCGGAGAAGGACGGCCTGTTCTGCGAGAAGATCTTCGGTCCCACGAAGGACTGGGAGTGCTACTGCGGCAAGTACAAGCGCGTTCGCTTCAAGGGCATCATCTGTGAGCGCTGCGGCGTCGAGGTCACCCGCTCGAAGGTGCGCCGGGAGCGGATGGGGCACATCGAGCTGGCAGCACCGGTGGTGCACATCTGGTACCTCCGGGGGACTCGCTCGTGGCTCGCCTACCTGCTGATGGGCACCGAAGCCCGTGAGGAGCTGAAGGCCAAGCAGCTCGAGAAGGTCATCTACTTCGCCGCCAACCTGGTGACCTGGGTCGACGAGGAGCGCCGCCACGAGGATCTCCCCAACCTCGAAGCCGAGATGCGGGGCGAGGTCGAAGCCATCGAGAACGACCGGGAGAAGGAGTTGGCCGAGCGCTTCGAGGCGCTCGAGAGCGAACTGGCCGAGCTCGAGGCCCAGGGGGCGAAGGAGTCCGAGCTCAACGCTCGCCGGCGCGCGGCCGAGAAGGACCTGGCCGCGATCCGCGAGCGCTACGAGATCGAGCTCGACCTGGTGACCCGGGCGTTCGAGGAGTTCAAGGACCTCTTCGCCCGCAAGATCATCGAGGACGAGATGCTCTGGCGCGAGCTCACCGAGCGCTACGGCGACTACTTCGAGGGTGGCATGGGCGCGGATGCCATCGCTCGACTGATCGATCGCATCGACCTCGACGAGGAAGAGGAGAAGCTGCGTGCCGCCATCGATCCGCAGGAGGGGCAGCGCCCGCTCTCCGCGCAGCGCAAGCAGAAGGCGATCAAGCGCCTCAAGATCGTCTCGGCCTTCAACCGCCGTGACGAGCACGGACGGCGGGTGAACGACCCCCGGGCGATGATCCTCGACGTGGTGCCCGTCATCCCCCCCGAACTGCGGCCGATGGTGCAGCTCGACGGCGGGCGCTTCGCCACCTCCGACCTGAACGACCTGTACCGCCGGGTGATCAACCGCAACAACCGGCTGAAGCGCCTCCTCGACCTCGGCGCACCCGAGATCATCGTCAACAACGAGAAGCGCATGCTCCAGGAGGCCGTCGACGCGCTGTTCGACAACGGCCGCCGGGGCCGGCCGGTGACCGGGCCGGGCAACCGTCCCCTCAAGTCGCTCTCCGACATGCTCAAGGGCAAGCAGGGGCGGTTCCGCCAGAACCTGCTCGGCAAGCGTGTGGACTACTCGGGCCGCTCGGTGATCGTGGTGGGCCCGACCTTGAAGCTGCACCAGTGCGGGTTGCCGAAGCTGATGGCGCTCGAGCTGTTCAAGCCGTTCGTGATGAAGAAGCTCGTGGACAACGAGTTGGCGCAGAACATCAAGTCGGCGAAGCGGATGGTCGAGCGTCGCCGTCCCCAGGTGTGGGACGTGCTCGAGGAGGTCATCAAGGAGCACCCGGTGCTCCTCAACCGGGCGCCGACGCTGCACCGGCTCGGGATCCAGGCCTTCGAGCCTGTCCTGGTCGAGGGCAAGGCCATCCAGATCCACCCGCTCGTGTGCCACGCCTTCAACGCCGACTTCGACGGCGACCAGATGGCCGTGCACCTGCCGCTGTCGGCCGAGGCGCAGGCGGAGAGCCGGGTACTGATGCTGTCAGCCAACAACATCCTGAGCCCGGCCGACGGTCGACCGCTGGTGACGCCGACCCAGGACATGATCATCGGGGCCTACTACCTGACCGAGGTGGTCGAGGGCGCCAAGGGTGAGGGCTCCGTGTTCCGGCACCTCCACCAGGTCGAGCGGGCGTTCGAGGCTGGCGAGATCGATCTGCACGCGCGGATCCAGTACCGGGTCCCGGAGCTGGTGGCTGGTCGCAACGGATCGACGGAGTACGAGCCCACCACGGCAGGGCGGGTCTTCTTCAACACCGCGCTGCCCGACGGCTTCCGGTTCCTGAACCGGCCGGTGGACAAGAAGGTCATGGGTCAGATCGTCGACGAGCTGTCCAAGCGCTACGGCAAGGCTGCCGTCGGCACCGCACTCGACCGCATCAAGGACCTCTGCTTCCGCTACGCGACCCGCTCGGGGCTCACGATCTCGATCGAGGACGTGAAGACCCCGGTCGAGAAGCGCGCCATCCTCGACCTCCACGAGAAGGAGGCCGAGAAGGTCGAAGCGCAGTTCCGCCGGGGCATCATCACCGACGGTGAGCGCCGGCAGAAGGAAGTCGAGATCTGGACGACGGCCACCGACGAGGTCCGCCGGCAGATGGAGGAGGCCCTGAAGGCCCAGCAGTTCAACCCCATCGACATGATGGTGGGCTCCGGGGCTCGAGGGAACATGATGCAGGTCCGCCAGATCGCGGGCATGCGTGGCCTGGTGGCCAATCCTCGTGGCGACATGATCCCCCGACCTATCAAGTCGAACTTCCGCGAAGGCCTGTCGATGCTCGAGTATTTCATCGCCACCCCCGGCGCGCGGAAGGGGCTCGTCGACACCGCACTGCGAACCGCCGACTCCGGTTACCTCACCCGCCGGTTGGTGGACGTGGCGCAGGAGCTCATCATCAACGACCACGATCCGTTCGCCGACGGTGGGCCGGTCCGGGGCATCTGGATCGAGGATGTGGGTCCGGACCGACCCGGTCGCCGAACCTACCTCGAGCAGCGGCTCTACAGCCGGGTGCTTGCCGACGAGGTGACCACCTCGGCGCCCGTCGACGCCCTCGTCGAGCGTGAAGGCCAGCTCGGGCTCGACGTGTTGCAGTGGGACGGCGAGGAGGCTCGTTGGGTGGAGCGATGGGTGACCGCCTCGCTCGAGGGTGACCGGGCCACGCTCACCCTGCCCGCGTCGTCCGTGGTGCGCGAACCGGAGCTGGCCATCCTGCGGGACGATCCCGAGATCAGCAGAGTCCGTGTGCTGTCACCGCTCACCGACGACTCGTCCATCGGCATCAGCGCCGCCAGCTACGGGCTCTCGCTGGCGACCGGTGACATGATCGAGGTCGGCGAAGCCGTCGGCGTCATCGCCGCCCAGTCGATCGGTGAGCCGGGTACCCAGCTCACGATGCGGACCTTCCACACCGGTGGCATCGCGGGTAGCCAGGACATCGCCGGTGGTCTGCCCCGGGTGGTCGAGCTGTTCGAGGCCCGGTCGCCGAAGGGCAAGGCGACCCTCGCCCGGACCTCGGGCGTGGTGCGGGTCGGTGAGGATGAGGGCAAGGGACGGGTCATCACCATCGTCGCTGACGACGGCACCGAGGACGTCTACACGGTGCCGGGCATGGCTCGCCTCGAGGTCACCGACGGCCAGGAGGTGCACGCGGGCGACGCCATCATCGAAGGCCCGCGGGACCCCAAGGAGCTGCTCGAGATCAAGGGCATCCGGGAGACGCAGCAGTACCTGGTCAACGAGGTCCAGAAGGTGTACCGGGACCAGGGCGTGCCGATCCACGACAAACACATCGAGCTGATCGTGCGCCAGATGACCCGCCGGATCGCCGTGCAGGAGCCAGGAGATTCCGACTTCCTCCCCGGCGAGCGGGTCGACGGGAAGGTGTACACCGACACCAACCGCGCCCTGGTCCAGGAGGGCAAGCAGCCCGCGGAGGGGCGCCCCGAGATCATGGGCATCACCAAGGCCTCGCTGGCGACCGATTCGTGGCTGTCCGCGGCCTCGTTCCAGGAGACGACTCGGGTACTCACCGAGGCGGCGATCGAGTCACGAAGCGACAACCTGATCGGCCTCAAGGAGAACATCATCATCGGCAAGCTCATCCCGGCGGGCACCGGGATGGAGAAGTATCGGGCAATCCGGCCTCATGCGCCGGATTACCAGCCGATGGAGTTCTACTCGATGGCGGACGAGGAGGCGGATCTGGCCGAGTGGCTGGCCCGCCGGACCACCGGCGACGGCGAGGCGGATGTCGTGGGCGCCGGTGATCTGGCCGAGAGCGGCGAGGAGCTGCCCGACGCCAGGGTCATCGACCTCCCCGCCGGTGAGGGCCAGATCGGCTGAGCCGCCCCTCCCCCCGAGCCGACCCAGTTCCTCTCGAACCGGTCATCCGGCGGGCCGGATCTCCCGGCTCCCGGTGACCAGTTCGAAGGGGTCGGCCCCCGGGCTGGCCGGCGGTTTGCCGTTCGTGGTGGAGGGTCTTAGCATTGTCGTTCGGCTCTGCGGCCGGTGCCGGCGCGGAGCAAGCTCACCAGGTCACCAGAAAGGTCCATTCGTGCCGACCATCCAGCAGCTGGTTCGCAAGGGGCGCCAGTCGAAGCCCGCCAAGGGCAAGACGCCGGCGTTGAAGGGCGCCCCGCAGCGGCGTGGCGTGTGCACGCGCGTCTACACCACCACTCCGAAGAAGCCGAACTCGGCCCTGCGCAAGGTCGCCCGCGTTCGCCTCACGAGCGGCATGGAGGTCACGGCCTACATCCCTGGTGAGGGGCACAACCTCCAGGAGCACTCGATCGTGCTGGTCCGGGGCGGTCGCGTGAAGGACCTGCCCGGGGTCCGCTACAAGATCATCCGCGGCACGCTCGACACGTCGGGTGTGCGCGACCGCAAGCAGGCCCGTAGCCGCTACGGCGCGAAGAGGGAGAGCTGAGGTGCCGCGCAAGGGTCCCGCTCCCCGGCGGGAGCTGATGCCAGATCCCATCTACCGGTCGGTTCTGGTCACGCAGGTGGTCAACAAGGTCCTCCAGCGTGGGAAGCGTTCGATCGCTGAGGGCATCGTCTACGACGCGCTCGACCAGGTCCAGAACAAGAGCGGCAACGACCCGCTCGCCACGCTCAAGCGCGCGGTGGAGAACGTGAAGCCGCAGCTCGAGGTCCGCAGCCGCCGCGTGGGTGGGGCCACCTACCAGGTGCCCGTCGAGGTCCGCCCCCGGCGGGCCACCACCCTCGCGATCCGCTGGATCGTCGGCTACGCCCGTCAGCGACGCGAGCGGACCATGGCCGAGCGTCTGGCGAACGAGCTCATGGATGCAGCCAACGGGGTGGGTGCCTCCATCAAGCGCAAGGAAGACCTTCACAAGATGGCCGAATCGAACAAGGCGTTCGCGCACTACCGCTGGTAGTCCCTCGGCACCGGGGGCGGCGCCTCCCCCGCAGAAGCCCTGGTCCCCGGCCCCGCGCTGGGGACCGCCCGCGTCGGGTACTCCCTCGTGCCCGCCGGAGACCGCACCGAACGAACAGACGCACCGACACCACCCACTCTCACGAGCAGGAATCACGATGGCATCCCGCCCCGCACCCCTCGAGCGCACTCGCAACATCGGCATCATGGCCCACATCGATGCCGGCAAGACCACGACGACCGAGCGCATCCTCTACTACACCGGCAAGAGCTACAAGATCGGTGAGGTCCACGAGGGTGCCGCCACCATGGACTGGATGGTGCAGGAGCAGGAGCGCGGCATCACCATCACCTCCGCGGCCACCACCTGCTTCTGGGCCGACCATCGCATCAACATCATCGACACCCCTGGTCACGTCGACTTCACGGTGGAGGTCGAGCGGTCGCTGCGGGTCCTCGACGGTGCGGTGGCCGTGTTCGACGGGGTGGCCGGCGTCGAGCCCCAGACCGAGACCGTGTGGCGCCAGGCGAACAAGTACAACGTTCCCCGCATCTGCTTCGTCAACAAGATGGATCGTCTCGGGGCCGACTTCTACGCCGCGCTCGACAGCATCCGCGACCGCCTGGAGTGCACGACCGCCGTCGTCCAGCTCCCCATCGGCGCCGAGGGTCACTACAAGGGCGTCGTCGATCTGGTCACCATGGACGCGCTGGTCTGGCTGGACGAGGAGCTTGGCGCGAAGTGGGAGGTCCAGGAGATCCCCGCCGACCTGGTCGAGCAGGCCCAGCAGTATCGCGAGGAGCTCATCGAGACCATCGCCACGGTCGACGAGGCCATCCTGGAGAAGTTCGCGGGCGAGGAGGAGATCACGGTCGACGAGCTGCGCGCCGCCATCCGGCGGGCGACCATCGCCGGCGAGGTGGTGCCCGTGCTGAACGGCTCGGCGTTCAAGAACAAGGGCGTGCAGCCCCTGCTCGATGCGGTGGTCTTCTACCTCCCCTCCCCGCTCGATCTCCCCCCGATCCAGGGTACGAACCTGAAGGGTGACGAGACGCTCGAGCGGAAGGCGAGCGACAACGAGCCGTTCGCCGCGCTGGCGTTCAAGATCATGACCGACCCCCACGTCGGGAAGCTCACCTACTTCCGGGTGTACAGCGGCACCCTGGAGAAGGGATCGCAAGTGCTCAACGCCCGCACCCAGAGCAAGGAGCGCATCGGCCGGATCCTCGAGATGCACGCCAACGATCGGCAGGATCTCGACCAGGTCTTCACCGGTGACATCGTGGCGGGCATCGGGCTGAAGAACACCAAGACCGGCGACACGCTGTGTGACCCGGCGAACCCGATCGTGCTCGAGGAGCTGGAGTTCCCCGAGCCGGTGATCCACGTGGCGGTGGAGCCGAAGACGAAGGCCGATCAGGACAAGATGTCGAAGGCGCTCTTCGCCCTGGCCGAGGAGGACCCGACCTTCCAGGTCCGCACCGACGAGGAGACCGGTCAGACCGTCATCTCGGGCATGGGCGAGCTGCACCTCGAGGTCCTCGTCGACCGGATGTTGCGCGAGTTCAAGGTCGACGCCACCGTCGGCAAGCCACAGGTGGCCTACCGCGAGACGATCAGCAAGCCGGTCGAGCGCTGCACCTACACACACAAGAAGCAGACCGGCGGCTCCGGCCAGTACGCAGAGGTGACCATCGCGATCGAGTCGACCGGGCCGGGTGGCGGCTACGAGTTCGTCGACAAGATCACTGGTGGTCGCATCCCGAAGGAGTACATCCCCTCGGTGGATGCCGGCATCCAGGAGGCCATGACCGCGGGCGTCCTCGCCGGCTATCCGACCGTCGACGTGCGAGCGACGCTGCTCGACGGTAAGTACCACGAGGTGGACTCGTCCGAGATGGCGTTCAAGATCGCCGGCACGATGGCGTTCAAGGAGGCGGCACGCCAGGCGAAGCCGATCCTCCTGGAGCCGATCATGTCGGTGGAGGTCGTCACCCCGGAGGAGTACATGGGTGACGTGATGGGCGACCTGTCGGCGCGGCGCGGCAAGGTCGGCGGCATGGAGCAGCGTGGCAACAGCCAGGTTGTCCGGGCGCAGGTACCCCTGTCGGAGATGTTCGGCTACGCTACCGACCTGCGTTCGCGGACCCAGGGCCGCGCCACGTACACGATGCAGTTCGACTCGTATCAGCCGATGCCGTCGAACGTGCAAGAAGAGATCGTCACCCGGGTGCGTGGCGAGTAGGTCTTCGTCTTCCCCGTAGGTTCAGAAAGGTCCCAGGAGAGAACTGTCATGGCACGAGAGAAGTTCGAGCGGACGAAGCCGCATGCGAACGTGGGCACGATGGGTCATATTGATCATGGGAAGACGACGTTGACGGCGGCGATCACGAAGGTGTTGTCGGAGGCGCATCCGGA
>NZ_JACFSZ010000027.1 GCF_014805525.1 Rhabdothermincola sediminis
ACACCTCAACCCGGCCCTTCGATCTGCCCGCACCGCGACCCGCTCGCCCTCCGACGACACGACGCCCCTCCCACGACCGACGGCCGCCCTCCACCCCACGAAGGCGCCTTGCTCAGCACAGTCCTAGCGCCACTCCCGCTGACGGCGTGGGGGCGGCCCGGTACGCTCTGGTCGATGGACACCCCAGAGATGGACTGGGTCCGGGCGCCGCGGCAGGCCCGCAGCCAGGAGACGTTCGAGCGGTTCGTCGCCGCGACGAGGGAGTTGCTCGACGAGAAGCCGTTCGACGAGATCACGGTGTCCGACATCGTGGGCCGGGCCGGGCGGACGGTCGGCTCGTTCTACGCCCGCTTCGACGACAAGTACGGGGTCCTCTACGAGCTCGTGTCCCGTATCGACCGCCGCATCAGTGATGTGGTGCGAGCGTTCTGCGATCCCGTCCGTTGGGAGGGTCACCCAGTCGAGGACTTCGTCGACGAGTCGGTGCGGCTCAACGTCGCCGCCTACCGTCGCATGCCAGCGTTGTTCCGAGCGGCGTTGTGCGCGGCGACCACGGACGAGCGGTTCCGCCGGGAGCGGGTGGAGGTCATGCAGTTCTGTGCCGAGCAGCAGAAGCGCTTCCTCCTCAGCCGTGCCGGCGAGCTGGGTTGCGCCGACCCAGCGCGCTCGTCGGACCTCATGTTCGAGCTGGTCTCGGCCACGCTCGACCATGAGCTGCTCTTCGGTCGGTTCACCACCACGTCACCGACATCCGACCTCGATCTCATCCTCGAGCTCATCGCGCAGTGCCGGCACGTCCTCGGGCTGAGCTCGGTCTCCGAGCCGGTGGCCTGAGCTCGGGTGGCGTCACGGTGGGGCACGACCCGGAGGCCGCAGCCTGGGAGCGTGCTCGCCAGCGGCTCGCCCAGAAAGAGGCGGAGCGGCAGCGCCTGCAGGAGGCGCGCCAGCACGCCGAGCAGCAGACGCTGGCCGAGCAGGCGGCACGGCATCGGCGCCAGACTCGGCGGCGGATCGCGGCTGGGGCCGCGGCGCTCGTGGTGGTGGCGGCAGCGGTCGCGGTCGTGCTCCGCTCGACGGCACGAGAGCCCGGCGACCGGGCCGGCTGGTTGCAGAGCCTCGGCTTCGACGAATCGCCGGGTGATGCCGGGCCGGACCCGGATTCCACCACGCCGGATCGGCTCGGAGGAGTCGGCGGAGCAGCCGGGTCGCAGCCGGGGGTGACGGGTTCCAGTCCCCCGTCGGTGCCGACTCGGCTCGACGCCCCTGATCCGCCCCGCATCGACACCAGCGGCGACGATTTCGAACGGATCTGGCGCCAGGCTCAACTCTACGAGGGCTGGCTCGTTCGCCATCCGGACCCCACGCTCGCGGCCGAGATCTACGTCACCGGGACGCCGACCACCGAGCGGGTCGTCGAGCTGCTCACCCAGCTCCAGCGAGAGGGTTGGAGGATCGAGGTGCACGGCTACCGGATCCTCGGAGTCACGCTGGACGAGCGTCCCGCGCCCGACACGGTGATCCTGCGATACGCCGACACCTACACCGGGCGGGATGTGGTCGATCGGGCCACGGGAGCCGTGATCGAGCGGGAGGACTACGACGGGCGGGCCCGCCTGTGGAGGCTCGAGATGCGGCGCGGTGATGACGGCCGTTGGCGGGCAGCCGACATCCAGTTCCTCCGGTTCGGCGATGTCGCCGCACCGTGACCGGTCCGGAGCGTGACGCAGAGCCCGGCCGCCTCCGGCATTCGCACCTCCCTGGGCCACCTGGACTAGTGTTACGGACGTGTTGCGAATGTTGCCGGGCCGTGTCGGCGGGCGAGCCCGCCGCCACCCGCTGCCGCCGGCCCGCCGGCGTCCCATCATCGGCGTCCTGGCCGCCGGCCTGATCGCCCTCGCCGCGATCCCCGCCGCCGCGCAGCAAACTTCGAAGGACCCCCGGGCCGAGCGCGACCGAATCCGGAGCAAGCGGGCCGAGGTGGCCACGCAGGTCGACGCCCTTCGCGCCGAGGATGCCGAGGTCGACGCCGCGCTGGCGGCGCTCGACGAGAACCTCCGGGGCAAGCAAGCGGCGTTCGCCGATGCGGACCGCGCGGCTGGCGAGGCGGAGCGTGAGGCGGCCGAGGCCCGGGAAGCGGAGCGGCAGAAGGAAGCGGAGATCGAGCGTCTTCGCGAAGAGATCGCCGGCTTCGCGGTGGCCGCATACGTCAACCCGCCCGGCGAGGACCTCTTCGACAGCTTCCGGGCGGCGAGTGCCGGTGAGGCACTGCAGAAGCGCACCTTGCTCGATCTGCGATCCGGTCGTGACGCCGATCTGCTCGACGAGTTGCGCGCCGCGCAGCACGAGCTGGAAGAGCTGCGGGAGCGGGCCGAGCGCGCCAGCGAGGAGGCGCGCCAGCGACGTGCCGTCGCCGAGCAGCAGCTCGGCGAGGTGCAGGCCGCTCGGGCCCAGCAGGCGCAGTTCGCTGCGCAGGTCCAGCAGCGCCTCGACGCCCGCCTCGGCGAGGCTGCCGCGCTGGAGGAGACCGATCGAGAGCTGTCGGCGGAGATCAGCCGGCGCGAAGCCGAGCTCGCTGAACGGCTCCGGCGCATGTCGGCATCCCCGGCTGCCGGCGGTGGGTCGGGCGGAGGTCCCCCGATCCCCGTGTCCGGTCCGATCGCGCTGGCGAACGTGCGGGGGATCGTGGTGGCCGCGAGCATCGCCGGCCAGACCGAATCCATGCTGGCCGCTGCGGCTGCCGATGGGATCGTCCTGTCGGGCACCGGGTACCGCGACATCTCCCGCCAGATCGAGCTCCGGCGGCAGCACTGTGGTTCGAGCGAGTACGCCCTTTACCAGATGCCCGCGGAGCAGTGCCGGCCACCCACCGCTCGGCCGGGTGCCTCCAAGCACGAGCAAGGGCTCGCCATCGACTTCACCGAAGGCGGCCGTACCTTGTCGCGGAGCAGCACGGGATTCCAGTGGCTGGCTGCGAACGCCGGCCGCTTCGGTTTCGTGAACCTGCCGAGCGAGCCCTGGCACTGGTCGGTCGGCGGAGGTTGAGCGGACTCCCCATCGAGCCTTGCATCGGCCCGGGACACGGGTCCGGGCGGATGGTGCCCGTGTAGCGAGCCGCGTAAGGTGTGTGACGAAGGTCACGCTCGGGTCCCGTAAGCGGCGCTCGCCTGAACGGTCAGGTGTCGCATCACCGAGCCGCCCGGGCTCGGGCCGAGAGACAGGAGCCCACCATGAGCGACCTCCACCATCCGACCACCCTTCCCACCGATGCGCGGCCGGCCCACCAGGGCAGCCGCCGGCTCGCCCTCGGCCTGGCGGCCGTGGCCACCGTGGCTGCCGCCGGCCTGCTCATCGGTTGCGGGAGCACAAAGACCGAGACCGAACAGGCCGGCGCGACGACCACTCTGCCTGGCCTGAGCACCACGACCGTGGTGGGGCAGGACAGCAACAGCGTCGCAGGCCCCGCGGGCCAGGCTGGAGGCCAGCCGGGCGGGCAGAGCGGTGGTGGCCAGGCTTCCAGCGGTGGCGGTTCGGGCTCTCAAACGCCGCAACCCTCGTCAAGCGCGCCGGCGATCGTCAGCTTCCAGACCCCCGACAGCATCGATTGCCACAACGGCAACTTCCAGACGTTCACCGCCAGCTGGACCACGACGAACGCCGTGAAGGTCACGATCTCGATCGATGGGCCCGGTATCTACGACACCTACCCGGCGAACGGCGACACCAGCCTGCCGTTCAACTGCTCGAGCTCGCACACCTTCCTGCTCACCGCCTACGGCGAGGATGGGAAGACCGCGACGAAGTCGCTCACCCTCCAGCCACGCAACGTCCAACCGCAGGGTTCGATGGACGAGGAGCAGTGACCGGGCTCCCGACGCCGTCCCACCTGCACGATCCGCTCGCCGCCCGGCTCCGTCTCGGAGGCCGGGCGGCAGCGCGCGTCAGAGCCAACCGTCGTCGTCCAGCCCCAACTCGGGCCAGGGCCCGGCGACGATGGGCTGGCAGTTGCCCCAACCGGTGCCGCCCCCCACCGGGTCGTGGATGCGCACCGCGGTGTCGCGGATCTGGTGCAGCCGGCGGGCGTTCTCCGGCGTTCGGCAGTCGGTGATGCGCTCGCCGTCGATGTGGAGCTCGCCACGGAACTCGCCGTGGTGGTGGCCGTCGAACCCGAAGTACAGGCCTGCACCCAGCTGCACGCCCGTGTCGCTCAGCACCTCGATGGTCAGTGGTCGTTCGGAACCATCGTCCATCGTGGCCAGCAGCGTTGCCCCGAGCAGCCGACGGTTGCGGGGGTCGACGCGCAGCTCCGGCCGGATGGCCACGATCGGTTCGCGGCGACCGTCGGGATGTTCGACACCGGCGGTCACGGACGTCTGATCGAAGCCGGGCATGGTGAAGCGGGTGAAGTGCAGGTGCAGCGCGTAGCGGGAGCCGTCGGCGCGCTCCATCAGTGCCGGGCACCAGATCATCATGAAGCCCACGCCGAGCGGGATCTGCGACGACGCTCCCTCGAGATCGGGAGCCGGGACGCCGACGTCGTAGCGCACCCCCCAGGAGTGGTCGCGGGTGGAGACCCATGACGAGGGGTCGATCTCGATGCGCTCGCCGTCGACGCGGATCCATCCCGATGCGGTGCCGGTCTGGTGGTAGCGCACCAGCTCCGCCGAGGTGCGGTACTGGTTGCGCAGGTGCGTGCGCTCCTCCAGGAACGGCGGCCTCGAAGAGCCAGTCGAAGCTGATGGGCTGGCAGTTGTTCTCCTCGAGCCGGAAGCGGATGCGCTTCATCGGCTCGACGATCTCGTAGTGCAGCGGGCCGACGGAGGTCAGCTCGGGGGTGGGTGCGAGTCGCCTGCTGGCCCGCACGGTGAGCTGTTCGGCCCCGCGGCTTAGTGCGCCGTAGCCGTCCATCACGTTGCGGTTGGTGTACTTGCCGAGGCCGAAGCCGATCTGCAGGCTGCCGTCGCGGGCCATGGCCATGGCGCACACCTTCTCGGTCCACGCCGGGTCGCTGGTGCCCACCACGGCGAAGGTGTCCACGACCTGGTGGGTGAACGACTCGTCCGACGGGAGCAGCTCGCCGATGGGGTTCATCCGGCTGAGCCTAGGGAGAGGACAGGTCGGGCCGGTGGAGTTTGCACCTTTCGGCCGGGTCTGCGGATCATCCTCCGATGAGGCTCCTGCCGGCCTTGAGGTTCTTGCTCGAGCTCGGCTCGCTGGCTGCGCTCGCGTTCGTGGGGTGGTCGGTCTCCTGGGTGCTCGCGGTCGTCCTTCCGGTCGCGATGGCGGTTCTCTGGGGGACGCTGATCGCCCCCAAGGCGCCTCGCCGGCTCCCGGACCCCTGGCGGCTGGGTGTCGAGGCCTGCCTGTTCGGGGCGGTCGGCCTCGCTCTGGTGGTGAGGGGCTGGGCAGGCGCCGGCCTCACCTTCACCATCGTTTCCCTGGGGGTCGCGCTTGCGCTCCGGGTGACCCGCACCGCCGAGTCCTGATGCATCCTGGCGGGCAGTGGACGCAAGCCCATCTCCGCAGGGGTGACCGCCACATCTCCAGCGGTCCGTCTGGGCCTGCGAGAGAACCTGGCCCAGTTCCTCCTGCTGGTCGGTGTGAACGCGCTGGTCGGTGGGATGGTCGGGCAGGAACGCACCGTCCTGCCGCTGCTCGCCGAGCAGGTCTTCGGCTTGGCTGCCATCACCAGCGCCCTCACCTTCATCGTCGCATTCGGGGCGGTGAAGGCGGCCACCAACTTCTTCGCCGGCGCACTGTCCGACCGCTTCGGTCGCAAGCCGGTGCTCGTCGCGGGCTGGCTCATCGGGCTGCCGGTTCCGCTGCTGCTCATCTGGGCGCCGTCCTGGGCATGGGTGGTCGTGGCCAACGTGTTGCTCGGTGTGAACCAGGGGTTGACGTGGTCGACCACGATCATCATGAAGATCGACCTGGTGGGCCCGGCCAAGCGGGGGTTGGCCATGGGGTTCAACGAGGCCGCCGGCTACCTGGCCGTCGCCCTCACCGCGCTCGCCACCGGGTTCATCGCCGCCAGCCACGGCTTGCGCCCTGCGCCCTTCTACCTCGGACTCGTGTACGCCGGTCTCGGCTTGGCGCTGTCCGCGATCGTGGTGCGCGAGACGCACGGCCACGCCAAGCATGAAGCCGCCAGCCACACCGCGCCAGCCGAGCTGCACGGTGGGCTCTCCACTCGGGAGATCGTCGTCATCACCTCGTTCCGGGAGAAGGCGCTGTCGTCCTGTTCGCAGGCCGGGCTGGTCAACAACCTCAACGACGGTCTCGCCTGGGGTCTGTTTCCCCTGTACTTCGCTGCCAACGGGCTCTCGGTGGCTCGCATCGGGGTGCTCGCCGCGGCCTACCCCGCGGTCTGGGGATTCGGGCAGCTCCTCACCGGAGGGTTGTCGGACCGGATCGGGCGCAAGTGGCTCATCGCCGGCGGCATGTTGACCCAAGCGGTCGCCATCGCCCTCATCGCGGCCACCACCGGGTTCTGGGTCTGGGCCCCGTGCGCGGTGATGCTCGGTGCCGGTACGGCGATGGTGTACCCGACGCTGCTGGCCGCTATCGGCGATGTCGCCCACCCGTCATGGCGGGCGCGCGCCGTCGGGGTGTACCGGCTCTGGCGGGACAGCGGGTTCGCCGTGGGTGCGGTCCTCGCGGGAGTGGTGGCGGACCTGATGGGGCTCACCGCGGCGATCGGGACCGTCGCCGCGGTCACGGCCGTCTCCGGCCTGGTGGTCGCGGTGCGCATGTACGAGACCCATCCGCAGCACGAGCGGTCGGTGGTCCCCGGCGACATCGACCTCGAGAGCTGACCTTCGTGCCGTGCGCACGTGGCGGGCTCGGTCTCAGGTCAGGACCGTCGCCACCTGGTAGTAGAGGGGGATCCCGATCGTGAGGTTCAGCGGGAACGTGAGCGCGAGGGACGCAGTGAGGTAGATGCCGGGGTTGGCAGCCGGCAGCGCGACCCGGACTGCGGCGGGAGCGGCGATGTAGGAGGCGCTGGCGGCCATGGCGGCGAACACCGCCGCCCCACCGGTGGAAAGCCCGGCGAGGGTGCCGACGCCGGCGCCGACGATGCCGAATGCCAGGGGCGCGGCGAGCGCGAAGGTCACCAGGAAGCGGCCAGCCTTGCGGATCGCGGCCATGTGCTCGCCCGCGAGGGTGCCGAGGTCGAGGAGGAAGAGCGCCAGCAGCCCGGGGAAGAGCCCGACGAAGAACGGCTCGACCGCTGCCGCTCCGGAGGGGCCGGCGACGGCTCCGATCACCAGACCCCCGCCGAGGAGCATGACGCTCTTGCCGCTCAGCACTTCGTGGATGGCGGCGCGCAGGCTCTCGGCGCCGCTGCCGTGACGCTGTGCCAGCACGAGCGCGATGGCGATGCCGGGAACCTCGAGGAGCGCGACGAGCGCGGGGAGGAAGCCTTCGGACGGCGCGCCGGCCGCCGCGACGAAGGCCACCGCGGCGGTGAAGGTCACCGCGGAGACCGAGCCGTAGTGGGCCGCGAGCGCGGCGGCATCCGCGACGGCGAAGCGGCCGAGGCGTCGGAAGGTGGCGTAGGTGACGAGGGGGAGGGTGGCCGCGACGGCGAGGGTGGCCAGGGCAGGCGCCCAGATCTCGCCGACGCCGGTGCGGGCGAGTGCCACCCCGCCCTTCAGGCCGATGGCCAGGAGGAGGTAGGCGGAGAGGAACGCCCCGACTGCCTGCGGGAGGCGGAGGTCGCTGCGCAGCCGCGCCGCGATGACCCCGAGAGCGAAGGCGAGGACCGGCACCGCGGTGAGGTTGGTGCGGGCCAGCTCGAGCATCTCGCTCATGGCGCCTCGAGCCGCGTCCGGAGCTTGGCGTTGCTCGCCTCAACCCGTGCCCGGAGTGCGTGGCGACGCTGGATGAGCGCGTCTCGCAGCGTCGGGTCGCCGAGTGCCAGGATGCGAGTGGCGAGGAGCGCGGCGTTGGCGGAGTCGCCGATGGCCGTCGTCGCTACCGGTATCCCGGTGGGCATCTGCACGATGGACAGCAGCGAATCGACACCGTCGAGGTGCGGCCGCGGCACGGGCACGCCGATGACCGGGAGATGGGTGCAGGACGCGACCATCCCTGGGAGGTGAGCGGCACCTCCGGCACCGGCGATGATCACCTCGATGCCCCGATCGGCGGCCTGTTCGGCGTAGGCCACCATGCCGGTGGGATCGCGGTGGGCCGACACGACGGCGACCTCGTGCTCGATACCCAGCTCGGTCAGGAGCTCGATCGCCGCCTGCATCGTCGGCAGGTCGGAGTCACTGCCCATGATCACGGCGACGGTCATGCGGTCACCTGTTCGCGCCAGGTGAGGGCAGGGGGACAGGCGCGCCAGGTGTGGGCGAGACGTTCGGCGACCGAGCGCGCCGTGCGCTCGACCGCCGCGGGATCCCGCCCGGTGACGGTGACGTGGCCGAGCTTGCGGCCTGGACGGCTGTGCTTCCCGTAGAGGTGCACCGACGTGCGCGCCGGCAGATCGACGGAGGGAAGGTCCGTGGGCCCGTCATGCACGCCGAGGACGTTGGCCATGGCGGCGGCCGGCACGAACATCGTGGGATCGCCGAGTGGCAGGTCGAGGATGGCGCGCAGGTGGTTCTCGAACTGCGAGGTCGTGCAGGCGTCGATCGTGTAGTGGGCGCTGTTGTGTGGACGGGGAGCGAGCTCGTTGAGGTACACCTGGCCGTCGACCAGGAACGCCTCGATGGTCAGGACTCCGACGTGGTCGAGCGCCTCCGCGATCGCGACCAGCGCGTCGTAGAGCGTGTCGGCGATCGGCCGGGTGACCGTCGCGGGCGCAGTGACGGTGTGGCAGATGCCGTCCACCTGGTGGGTGCGCACGACCGGGTAGAGCACGTGCTCGCCGTTGCGGCGCCGGGCGATCGTGGTCGCGAGCTCCGCGGTCAGGTCGAGCTCGGGCTCGATGATTACCGGCTCGCCCGTCATGCCCCCGGCCTGGAAGGCGGCGACGTCCCGATGAGTGCGCAGCCAGGTCAGACCCCTGCCGTCGTAGCCTCCGCCAGCCCGCTTGGCGACCACCGGCAACCCGAGCTCGGAGACGGCGTGCTCGAGCTCGGCCGGATCGCTCACGACCCGGTGCGCGAGCACGGGAAGCCCGACCGAGCTGGCCACCGTTCGCTGGAGCTGCTTGTCCGCGGCACGGCGCATGGCGGCCGGTGACGGGAAGATCCTGGTGGGGCAGGCCTCGAGGGCGTCGAGCACCGGTGGCGGGACCAGTTCGTGGTCGAAGGTGACGACATCGCATGCGGCTGCGAAACCGACGACGGTGTCAGGGTCGCGCCAGTCGCCCACTACGAGCTCGCAGACGCCCGCGGCGCTGGTGTCGAACCGCTCGGCGAGCACGATCAGACGGCAGCCCAGGGTGGTCGCAGCATGAGCCATCATCCGGGCGAGTTGGCCACCGCCGATCACCCCGATCGCCGTAACCGCTGAGCTTGAGTTCGGTTGTTTCAACTGACGTAACACAGTTCGCATAGTGGTCCGGGCGGGCCAATCTGTCAAGTGAAACTCACGAGTGATAGTTCGTATGTAGAAGCGGGGAAGGCGGCTGGTGAGGATCGCCACGAGATCTCCGGTGCCGGCGGAAGAGAACGGTGGACTGCCTCTCGACCCCCGTTCTAAAGTGCGGCCCGGCGATGGGGCTCGCCGTTGACCGCCACCTGGCTGATGGCTCCTACTGACCGATTCATTCCGTGGGTCGGTCGTAGGTTCGCCTCGCCCGGTGTTGCCGGACGGGCCTGAGTCTCTGGAGGTTCGACGGATGTCGGAGGGTGACGTCCCGCCCGGCTCGCCGCCCATCGCCCGGGGCCGGATCTGTGATCGGTGTGGCCTGGAATCGCCCGGGCCGCAGTGCGTGTGGTGCGGCCACGTTTATGACGACGCCGATGCCGCCGGCGCGGTGCAGGCCAGCCGCCGCGAACAGCTGGTGTTGCGTCGCGAGGGCCACGCCCGCCGGAAGTGGCTGGTGGACAACGGGCACCCCGCGTTCATGACGTGCCCGGCGTGCGGCCGATGGAGTCGCTTCGGTCTGTGTGAATGGTGCGACTTCAACGTGGCCGACGAGGTGGCCGTTGCCGCACACGAGTCGCACCGCCGGCACGGGAGGGAGCACCGGTCAGCGAGGAGGGCCTCGCTCCGGGCGCGCTTGCGGCCCCCCGGACGTGCCCGGCGCACCTCCGGTGCCGTCTCGGGAGCCGATGGTGGTGTCGCTGGGCACCAGGTGTTCATGACCTGCCCGTCCTGCCATCAATGGTCCTCGGCGCCGGTGTGCGACTGGTGCGACTTCGACACGTCCGATTCCGAAGCGGTCGCCCACATCGCGGAGCAGGACCGCTTCATCCGGCGTCGCTGGCACCATCGCTTTCGGCTCTTCTACTCGGCGATCCGGGGGCTGGCGCACCTCGACATCGAGGAGCAGGGCAGGATCGTGGCCCACCTGGTGAAGTGGATCGTGTTGGGCGCGGTCGTCGGCGTGCTCGCCGGCCTGTCGTCGGCGCTGTTCCTCGCCACGCTGAACTGGGTGACCGACATCCGCATCGACCACCCGTGGCTGTTGTGGTTGCTGCCCTTCGCCGGCCTCGCCATCGGTCTCGTGTACCACTACGGCGGTGGCGACGCGGTGGCCGGGAACAACCTGATCCTCGACGAGATCCATGCGCCCAAGTCCTGGATCCCTCGGCGGATGGCTCCGTTGGTGTACCTCGGCACGGAGGTCACGCATCTGTTCGGGGGCTCGGGGGGCCGCGAAGGCACGGCGCTGCAGATGTCAGGGAGTCTCACCGACTGGTTCTCGCGTATCGCTCGCCTGAGCGCCGAGGATCGTCGCATCATGCTCATCGCGGCCCTCGCCGGTGGCTTCGGTGCGGTGTTCGGCGTTCCGGTGGCGGGGTTCGTCTTCGCACTCGAGGTCCAGAGCATCGGGCGCATGCGCTACGACGCCCTGGTTCCGGCGGTCGCCGCTTCGCTCGTCGGTGACCTCGTGGTGCGTGGCCTCGGCGTGAACCACACACCCGTCCCCGCGATCGCCGACATCGAGCTCTCGGCAGCCCTGGTGGGCAAGGTGGTCGTCGCTGGGCTCGCGTTCGGGCTGACAGCGCTGTTCTTCGCCGAACTCGCCCACGGCATCCGACGGGTCTTCTCCGTGTGGTCGGTGTGGCCACCCTTGCGGCCGTTCATCGGTGGGTTCGCGGTGATCGGGCTGACCTACCTGGTGGGCAACCGCGACTACAACGGGCTGTCGCTGCCGCTCGTCACCGCTTCGCTCGCCGGCGGTGCCGGGGTGGTCGCGTTCGCGTTCGGGTGGAAGTTCCTGTTCACCGCGGTGACGCTCGGCTCGGGATTCCAGGGCGGCGAGGTCACCCCGCTGTTCGTCATCGGGGCCACGCTCGGGGTCACGATGGGGCACGTCCTCGGGGTGGATCCGCAGTTGATGGCAGCCATCGGGCTCGTGGCCGTGTTCGCCGGTGCGGCCAACGTGCCCGTTGCCTGCGCGGTCATGGGTGCCGAGCTGTTCGGGACCGGGCCGTTCGTGCTCTTCGCCGTGGCCTGTGTCGTGTCCTACGTGTTCTCCTCGCACCGGGGGATCTACCCCTCGCAGCGAGTCAGCATCCCCAAGGCAGCCGACCTGCTCGGCCTGGACGACCCCGCTCCGGACACCACCGTGCAGAGCCTGGCTCAGCGCCGCCGGCACTGGCTGCCAGCGCAGCGGATGACGGCGAAGGGCAACGCCGCGGTGCGCGACGACGAAGCCGCAAACTGACACCCCGTCGTGTCGATGCAACCATGGGAGGTGATGACGGGTCCTGACGGCTAGCGGTCGACTGGGGAGGTGGTGCGGCAGTGGCACGATCCCAGGACGATCCCGTTGTCCCGATCGACCCGGATCTGGGGTTGGCCGCCGCACGCCCGGCGATCACCCGGCGCCACCGGCGCCGTCCCCATCAGCGCCCGGATGTCCTCGCCGCGATCGCCGCTGGTGGGGCGCTCGGCACGTGCGCTCGCTACGGGCTGGGCCGGCTCTTCCCCGTCCACGCCGGTGAGCTGCCGGCGGTCACGCTGGCCATCAACCTGTCGGGGTCCTTCGTGCTCGGGTTCATCCTCGTGCTGTTGATCGAGCGGTTCCCCCCGTCGCGCTATGCCCGGCCGTTCCTCGCCATCGGGTTGCTGGGCTCGTTCACCACGTACTCGACGTTCGCGGTCGACAGCGTGCGCCTGATCGACGATGGCCACGCCGTCGTGGCCGGGAGCTACGTCGTGGCCAGCCTTCTCGGAGGCCTCGTCGCGGCCTGGCTGGGGATCTTGACCGGTCGCCTGGTCCCACACCGGCACCACGACCGACCAGGAAGGAAGGAACGACCATGAGACTGCAAGGCACCAGCACGAGGCTCACGATCCTCATCGGCGAGTCCGACCAGTGGGGCCACCGTCCTCTCGCCACCGAGATCGTGCATCGCGCCCACGCCGCGGGGCTCGCCGGTGCGACCGTGTTCCGCGGCGTCGAGGGCTTCGGAGCGTCGAACCACATCCACACCAGCCGGGTTCTGAGCCTGTCGAGCGATCTGCCCATGGCCATCGTGATCGTCGACAGCGCCGAGCGCATCGAGGCCTTCCTGCCGGAGCTGGACGAGATGATCGCCGAAGGGCTCGTCATCCTCGACGAAGTCGAGGTGGTGAAGTATGTGGGCCGCACCGCCGGAGACCGCCCGTGATCTGGGTGGGGCTCGCCGTGGCGGGCGCCATCGGTGCTCCTTCGCGGTACCTGCTCGATGGTTTCATCCAGCAGCGGACACAACGCCAGTGGCCGCTCGGCACGTTGGTGGTCAACGTGAGCGGCTCGTTCCTCCTCGGCTTCCTCACCGGCTTGCTGCTCTACCACGCCTTCCCGACGGACCTCGAGGTGGTGCTCGGTGCCGGGTTCTGTGGGTCGTTCACGACGTTCTCGACGTTCACCTTCGAGATGGCCCGGCTGGCGGAGGAAGGAGCGTGGCGTCAGGCGGGTGCGTACGCGGTGCTCACCGTGGGCGTCGGCCTCGGCGCCGCGGCGCTGGGGCTCCAGGCGGCGGGTGGGCTGTGATCGGATGGTGGAGGGCAAGGGTGCTCCCGCCTGCCGGTTGCACCGATGCGTATCATCCGGCCAGCCGGTCGTGGAAGGAGCGGAGCAGCAGCGTGACTCCGTCCGCACCGGTCGCGCTGTCGTAGACGTGGAAGTCCGGGCGCTGGAGCGCAGCGTCGACCCGGTGTGCGTCGAACCAGCGCCGGTACACGTGGTCCTCGTCAGACCCCAAACCTATCCGGGGCCGTGGTCGTCGTCGGCCGCTTTCGCCGCCATGAGACGCGGATCGGGTGGTCGAGGCGAGGTCCCACGGCAGGCGGCATTTGCACCGAATCCCACCTCTACGGGCCGGTCGCCAGGGTGCCGAAACCGGGGCTGACCTGCGCCTTTGCATTGGAGCGGGTGACGGGAATCGAACCCGCGTTCTCAGCTTGGGAATTCGATCAGCCCTGATTCGCTGACCAGGGCCGATGGACAAACGGGCAGGTCAGACCCGTTTTCCTGGTACCAGCCCGTCCGCCCCGATCCGCCGAAGTTCGGCTCTCCTGACGGTGATGTGGGTCATGCGGCGGCCTGAGCGGGTGGGTGTTCGTGTGGCAGCTTGAGGTCGATGGGGCCTGCGCCGAGCATGACGAGCGCGAGGGCGGCGTCGGCGGAGTGGAAGCCGTAGGCGCGTCGCACGATGAGGCGGACCTTGGTGTTGAGACCCTCGACGCGACCGTTGGAGATGCCGTGCTCGACGGCGTTGAGGATCAGGTCACGGCGGTGCCGCATCGTGCGGGCGCACTTGATGAACGGTGCCAGCCGGCTGCGTTGGGCTCGAGCGCACCACCGGTCCAACAGTTCGGCGGCTTCGTCGCGGGTGAGGTCGCCGGCGAATATGGCCCGGAACTGCTCTTTCATCTCGTAGGCCCGCCAGATCCCGCCTCGGTTGCGGCGGATGCGGGCGAGCTGGTCGGCTTG
>NZ_JACFSZ010000028.1 GCF_014805525.1 Rhabdothermincola sediminis
GGACGGGGTTGGTGGTGTCGGGGTCGATGGACCAGCCGCCGGTGGTGATGGTGCCGGGCCCGCCGGTGGCGCTGTCGAGGCTGCCGAAGGGGTTGCCGCCGGGGACGGTGACGGTGCGGCAGCCGATCAGGGCGGGGGAGCCCGCAGTCCCCGGGAACAGCGCGGAGCCGGTCTGGTTGAGGGCGGACACGCAGAGCTGGCGTGGCCCCGCCGAGAGGCCGCCGACCTGGACCTGCCAGCCGTGCCCGCTGCCGTAGCCGGGGAACGCGGAGCCTACATCGGGTCGGGGGCGGTCGGCGGTGACGGTCTGGCGGAGCTGGCCGTCCACGCGTACCTGGACCTGGACCGCGGCCGGGGTGTCGAGGTCGAGCGCCCAACCCGCAGCCGAGATGGAACCGGGTCCGGCAACCGCTGAGTCGACGGACCCGATGCCGGGTTGGTCGCCCAGCGCCCGGTCGATGCGGAGCGTGGGGGTGGTCCTGCCTCCGTCCGAGACCGGGTCACCGTTGCGCTTCAGGAGCTGCTCCTCGACCTGGGGTGAGAGTGGTCCCCGCACCTGCTGCAGCAGGGCCAGCGCACCGGACACGAACGGGGCAGCCATGGACGTGCCCGACCAGGTGCCGTACGAGCCTCCGGGAATCGACGAGACGATGTTCACCCCGGGCGCCAGCAGGTCGAGCGCGCTGCTGGTTTGGGACCAGGCCGGGACCGTCCCGGTCTGGTCGTCGAGGGCTCCGACCGCGAGCACCGTGGAGATGCACGCCGGACTGACGATGCGGCTCTTGGAGCCACTGTTGCCCGAGGCGCCCACGGTGGTCACCCCGAGCGCGGCCAGCGCGTCGATCGCCGGCTTCAGTGGGTCGGTGTCGCAGGCGCCGCTGGTGCCGCCCCCTCCGAGGCTCATGTTGACCGCGGCGATGTTCGGGTTGGCGAGTTGCTCGCCGAAGACCCAGTCGAGGGCGGCGATGAGATCCGCGTCGAAGGTCGCCAGGCACGGCACCGGGCCACCGCACCGGGTCGTGCTGTAGTCGGCCGTGAACACCTGGGCCGCCAGGATCGACGCACCGGGGGCCACCCCGGAGGTGGCCGGTGGGGGGCCACCCGACCCGGCCGCGATGCCCGCGACGTGGGTCCCGTGGTCACACGCCTCGGGGATCGCGCCGGGATCGTCCATGACCAGCGAGGCGCAGGGGTAGGCGGCGGCGGGGCCCTCGGTGTGGGTGGCATCGGGCCAGCACAAGCCCTTGAGCAACGACAGGGTGCTGCCTCGGGAGAAGCACGCTTCCTTCTGGATTCGGCCCGAGAGGAACGGATGGGTCGCGTCGACGCCGGTGTCGAGGATGGCGATCCGCTGGCCGGCGCCGGTGATGCTGGAGGACCACGCGAGCGGTGAGCCGACCGCGCTGGTCCCCGACGTCAGGCTGGCCAGGGTGTGTCGCCGGTTGGGCATGATCCGTGCGATCTCATCGGACTGCTCGAGCGCGTCGAGCGACGCACGGTCGACCGAGGCGACGGCGAGCGGGCGCCGGGTCTCGAGCGGTTGGATCTGGTCGATCCCCGCGGCGCCCGCGATCTGCTCGATCCGCTCGGTCCGTGCCTCCGGTGGCTCGTGGGGCGCGTGCGTCTCGAACTCGACGATGACCTCCGTGCTGCCGGCAGCCTCGACGGCCGCCTCCACCTCCGGTGCGACCTGGGCGGCGCCATCCCGGTTGGGGTCGGTCCCGGCCATGGAGCTGGCAGGGGCTGCCGGGGAGGTCTCCGGCACGGCCACCAGGACGGCGGTGCACACGACGGCGAGCAGCAGCGCACGGGACAGCAACTGTGTCGTGCTCCGCAGCTCCATCGCGCTCCCTTCGGGCGGTGCTCGACGAAGAACACTACCGAGGGCATGCCCGCCACCGTCCGCGCTCGCCGCGACCCGTTGCTGCTCCGAACCGGCTTCTCCCCTCCGAACTGGCCGGGGGGGACCGGGGGGGGGGACCCCGGAGAACCACCCCAAACCACCCCCGGGAGGCGGGG
>NZ_JACFSZ010000029.1 GCF_014805525.1 Rhabdothermincola sediminis
ACCGCCTTCCCCCCCCCCACCGGGCCCTTCTAACGGGGCCCGCCCCACCGGTTCGACCGGCCAGAACGAGCCAGGGGAGCGGAAGGGGGCGGAGGCTTCGGAATACCCGACTGATCCGGTCGGGTTTAGACTGTCGTCATGGCCGGTACCGCACCCCGACCGATCGATCCGCGAGGCCCCCGCTTCAACCAAGCGGTCTTGGCGCTCGCGCTGCTCGCCGGCTTCGCCTTCGACCAGCGCTGGGTGGTGCCCGTGTGGGCGCTGGTGCTGTTGGCGGGGGCGGCGTTCGGTCCCGCCTACGGCCCGTTCCTGCGCTTGTTCGCCGAGGTCATCCGGCCCCGGCTGCGACCCCCCGCCGAGCTAGAGGACCCGCGACCGCCCCGGTTCGCGGCGTCCGTGGGAGTGGTCTTCCTCGGTGCGGCCACGGCAGCGTTCGCGGCCGGGGCCACCGGGCTCGGCTGGGCGCTGGCCCTGATCGTCGCGGCCCTCGCCGGTCTCGCGGCCGTGAGCGGCATCTGCATCGGCTGCGAGATCTATCTCGTCATCGCTCGCCGGCGCGGGGTGGAGCTGGTGGCGTGATGGACCCCATCCGCCTCACCGTCGTGGCCCTGATCCTCGTGCTGGTCGCGGGTGGGGCCCTGACCTACCGGAGGAGTCGCCAGGTCGACGAGGGTCGTGGTGCGCACGGGCTACCGCCGCTGCCGCTCGAGCTGGTCTCGGGCGCATCCGGCACGTGGGTGATCTTCACCACTCCCTACTGCGTGTCCTGCGAAGCGGTGGAGCGAGATCTGCGCCGGGCCTACCCGGCCGAGGCGGTGGTGAAGATCGACGCCACCGAACGCCCCGAACTGGCGGAGCGGTACGGCATCCGCCGCGCACCCACCGTGCTGCGCTCCGACGCAGCGGGCCGGGTACTGGCCCGGATCGTCGGCCCCGAGGGCGTCCGCCGGCACCTCGCACCGATCTGACCCGCTCACCCTGCCGCTCGCGGGATCGGACCCGGCACGGAGAAGGCCCTCGATCCCGGACGTCGCGCGATCGAGGGCCTTCGGTGCCGTACGCCCCCTGGGACTCGAACCCAGAACCTGCGGATTAAGAGTCCGTTGCTCTGCCAATTGAGCTAGAGGCGCAAGGGAGCAGGATTGTAGCGGCTGCGTGGTCGCCCCACGAGCGTGGGGCGACCACGACCGGTGGGGTGGCCGAGGGGACTTGAACCCCCGACCTCCAGGGCCACAACCTGGCGCTCTAACCGGGCTGAGCTACGGCCACCACGACCCACGGCGCCTGCGCCGTGGGAGCGACCAGCATACGGCAGGGGCACCCTGGTCTGGCCAGGTGGCCGGATGGCGAGCCTCGCAGGACACGGCTCCTACAGTTGGGAACGGAACACGCATGCCTCCGTAGCTCAGCTGGATAGAGCATCGGACTTCTAATCCGACGGTCGCAGGTTCGAATCCTGCCGGGGGCGCCAGGGCTCCGGAACCCTCCTCGAGCGCATCGTCGCCCGGTCTCGGCGAGAAGGAACCGCATGGTGTGCTGCGGTGAAGGGTCCCTAACCTCCCTCCGTGTGAGTGCCGCCCCCCACGGATCGGACGAGCCCGACACCGTGGCGATGCCGGTGGCTACCACCGGCGGGCAACCCGGCATCTTCGCTCCCGGTCGGCGGGTGCTGACCAGTGGCATCGTGCTGATCATCACCATCGTGGCCTTCGAGGCGCTGGCCGTGGCGACCATCCTGCCCCTCGTCGAAGCGGATCTCGGCGACCTCCACCTCTACGGCTGGGTGTTCAGCGCGTTCTTCCTCGGCAACCTGGTGGGCATCGTGGTCGCCGGGCAGGCCGCTGATCGCACGCCGCTGGTCATCCCCTTCGCCGGAGGCGTGGCGCTCTTCGCTGCCGGTCTGGCGCTCGCTGCCACCGCGCCGTCGATGCGGGTGCTGGTGCTCGCCCGCGCCCTGCAGGGCCTGGGTGCCGGTGCCCTGCCCGCCGTGGCCTACGTCTGCATCGGGCGGGCCTACCCCCCCGAGCAACGCCCCCGCCTGTTCGCGCTCCTCTCGACCGCCTGGGTGCTGCCGTCGCTGGTCGGCCCCGCGGCAGCGGGGTTCGTGGGGGAGGCCATCGGCTGGCGGTGGGTGTTCGCCGGGCTGCTCCCACTGGTGCTCGCCTTCGGTGCCGTGGTGGCTGGCACGCTGCGGCGGATCGTCACCCCCGGCGGAGGGGCGGTGGCGACCGTGTCGGTTCGCGACGCCGTGCTGGTGGCCGGTGCCGGTGCGGCGGTGCTCGCCGGGTTGGGCGCCGAGCCGTGGTGGCTGGCTACGAGCCTGCTGTTCGTTGGGCTCGCCGTGGGCCTTCCCGCGTTCCGCCGGCTGACGCCTCCGGGAACGCTCCGACTCGCCGAGGGTCTCCCCGCGGCGATCGGCTTGCGCGGGCTGCTCACGTTCGCCTTCTTCGCTGCGGACGCCTACGTCCCGTTCACCCTGGCGACGGTGCGGGGGGTCTCGCCCGGCGTGGCGGGCTTGGCGTTGACGGCCGCAGCGCTGTCCTGGACGGCGGGATCGTGGATCCAAGCCCGGCAGGTGCATCGCTCGGGACCCCGCTCGCTGGTGCGGGTGGGGTTCGTGGTGCTCTCCGGGGCCACCCTGGCGTTCGCCATCGTGTTCCTGCCCGCCGTCCCGCCCGCCCTTGGCCTCCCGTTGTGGGGGCTCGGCGGTCTGGCCATGGGCCTCGCCTATTCGCCGCTGTCGTTGACGGTGCTGGGCTCCGCTCCCCGAGGCGGGGAGGGTACGGCCACCGCGGCGCTGCAGCTCGCCGACACCCTCGGGGTGGCGCTGGGAACGGGCACCTCGGGGGCGGTGATCACCTGGGCTACTGCTGCGGGCTGGGATCGCTCACTCGGGCTGGTACTCGTGTTCGCGTCGGCGGCGGCGGTGGCCGCGCTCGGTGCGGTGCTGGTGGCTCGCCTCCCGTGCCGGGTGCCCCTGGAGGACGCGGTCACGGGGTGATCAGCACCTTGCACTGGTCGGAGGGATGCTTCAGGTCGGCGAAGGCCTGCGGTGTCTGCTCGAGCGGCACCTCCGAGGTGACCAGCGGGAGCGGGTCGATGCGACCACGATCGATCAGCTCGATCGTGGTCTGGTAGTCGCGTGCCTCGTAGTAGAAGGCGAAGCGCACGTCGAGCTCTTTGGTCATCGGGACCAGCGGGGTGATGGTGTCGGGCGCCATGCACACGCCGGCGACCACCACCGTGGCATCGACAGCGGCTACGTCGGCGGCGTGCTGGAGCAGCCCCGGCACCCCGACGCACTCGATCACGAGTCGCGGGCGGGTCCCGGTGACGGCGGCGAAGGCGTCGCCGACGTCGTCGACGGTGGGGTCGATCGTCACCGTGGCCCCGAGGCGCTCGGCGAGCACCCGGCGAGACGCCACCGGATCGCTCACGGCGACCTCCCGGGCCCCGAGGGCGCGCAACCACGAGGCCACGGCGAGCCCCACCGGCCCGCCACCGAGCACCAACGCGTCGTCGCCGGGCTGCGCGCCGGCCCGGCGAACCGTGTGCAGCGCCACTGCCAGGGGTTCGATGAGCGCGCCGTGGCGATGGTCGAGCGTCGTCGGCAGGACGAAGGTGTCCCGGGCGTTGACCACCACGTACTCCGCGTAGGCGCCCGGCCGTTCGATACCGATCATCGCCACGCGGGGGCACTTGCGGACCCGACCTGTCATGCAGGCCGCGCACTCGCCGCAGGGCGCGAGGGACAGCGCGGTGACCCGATCGCCGACCCGCCGCGTGTCGACCCCGGTGCCCACGTCAGCCACGGTGCCGCAGAACTCGTGGCCCAGCACCAGCCCGGGCATCGGGTACGCATCGGACAGGTGCAGGTCGGAGCCGCAGATCCCACAGGCCTCGACCCGGAGCAGCACCTCCCCCGGACCGGGTCGGGGATCGGGTCGATCGACGATGGCCAGGAGCTCCCCGGGTTGCTGCAGGACGGCGGCGCGCATGGCGCCATCCTCCCACGACAGCGGTGGGCGGGGTCCCACGGGTGTGCCCGTGCGTGGCGAGCACGGAGTTCGGGATTCAGCGCGGGGCCTCGGGTGCCGATAGCGAAGGGGCGGCGGAACGGATCGGGGACTGATGCGGGAGGTCCCGATGGTGGTGCTGTGGCGAAGGAGCCGGGCAGCCGGGTGCGTAGGGCGATGAGTGAGCACATCGGCTCGCAGACCGGTGAGCCACCGGGGGCCGGCGCAAGCGGGCCCCCGGCCGTCGGCAGCGGGTTCCGAGCGCGGTTGCTCGACGCGGTGGAGCAGTCGATCGTCGCGACCGACCCCGAGGGTCGGATCATCTTCTGGAACCGGGCGGCGGAACGGCTCTACGGATGGCCGGTTGCCGAGGTGATCGGGCGCTCGCTGATGGGTGCGGAGCTGTGGGGCGACACCGCCGATCGGGGGGACGAGATCGCCTCGGCGGTGTCTCGGCGGGAGTCGTGGTCGGGTGACGTCCGTGCCCGGCGCCGGGACGGCTCGACCTTCCCGGCTTTGCTCTCGGTCACCCCCATGGTCGGCGACGACGGCGAGCTGGTGGCGGTGGTCGGCGTCACCACCGACATCACGACTCGCAAGGCGGCCGAGGAGCGCGCCCGCCGGCTGTCGGTGATCGTGGAGTCCTCACCCGATGCGATCATCGGCAGCGACCTCGAGGGCCGGGTGACCACCTGGAATCCGGCGGCGGAGGAGCTCTACGGGTACTCCGGGTCCGAGATCCTGGGTGAGCACATCGCAGTGCTGGCCCCCGAGGACCGCCAGGAGGAGATCACGTTCCTCTTGGCGCACGTGAGCCGGGGTCAGGCGGTTCGCAACTTCGAGACCGTCCGTCGACGCAAGAGTGGTGAGTTGATCCACGTATCGCTCACCGTGTCGCCGATCCTCGGCGAGCACGGCGAGGTGGTGGGTGTCGCCGGCACCACCCGGGACATCACCGAGCAGGTCCGGCTGGCTGCGGCCGCGGAGCAGCACCGTCGCCGACTCGAGGAGGTGGAGCGGCTCGCCGCGTTGCGCAACGTCGAGCGCCAGGCCGCCGAGCGGGCCAGCCAGGCCAAGAGCGAGTTCATCTCGCGGATGAGCCACGAGCTGCGCACGCCTCTGAACGCCGTGCTCGGCTTCGCGCAGATCCTGCAGCTCGAGGCGGGGGAGGAGCACCGGGAGGCTGTCGAGCAGATCCTGCGTGCCGGTCATCACCTGCTGGACCTCATCAACGAGGTTCTCGACATCGCCCGGATCGAGAGCGGCCACCTCAACCTCTCCTTGGAGCCCGTAGAGGTCTCGGACGTGCTCCGGGCGGCAACGGAGCTGATCGCACCCTCCGCGATGCGCCGGGAGATCGCCATGCTGATGCCCGGTGACATCGAACCGGGGTTGGCGGTGGTCGCCGATCGGCAACGCCTGATGCAGGTGCTGTTGAACCTGCTCTCGAACGCGGTGAAATACAACCGGCGCGGTGGTCGGGTCGAGCTGGGCGTGGAGCACGTCGCTGAGGATCGGGTGCGCATCTCGGTGACCGACACCGGCCCGGGGGTGGACCCGGCCGATTTCGAGCGGATCTTCATGCCCTTCGAGCGGCTGGGGGCCGAGCAGACGGACATCGAGGGAACCGGAGTCGGGTTGCCCCTCGCCCGAGGGTTGGTGGAGAAGATGCGCGGCGCCATGGGCGTTCACTCCGAGCTCGGCCAGGGTGCGACGTTCTGGGTCGAGCTGCCGTTGGCCGTCCATGAACCGGAACAGCCCACGACCCGCGAGGCGCCACGCCTGCAACCCCGTCCCGTCCAGGACATGGTCGTTCTCTACATCGATGACAACCTGGCGAACGTTCGGTTGGTCGAGCGGGTGTTGCAGATGCGCGCGGGCGTCGAGCTCATGTCGGCCATGCAAGGGCGTCTGGGGCTGGAGTTGGCACGGGAGCACCACCCGGATCTGATCCTGCTCGATGTACACCTGCCCGACCTGTGCGGAGCGGACGTGCTCGCGGAGCTGAGGGCCGAGCCCGCCACCGCCGAGGTCCCGGTGGCGGTCGTCAGTGCGGACGCGTCGACGCGGATGGTGCAGAAGTTCGAGCAGGCCGGGGCGGACTTCTACCTGACCAAGCCGTTCGATCTCGACGAGCTGCTCGAGATCGTCGACCGCGTTCGCAGCGGCACCGAAGGCGGTGACTCCATCTCCGGTGAACAATGAGGGCGTCGCTTCCCCCGACCGTCACCCGGACGGGTGCCGCTAGGCTGCCGGGGCGGCAGGTCGAGCCGCGGGGAGCGAGGTGGTGGAGGAGAATCTGGCCGAGGTCGACGACGAGCTGGTCGCCCGGCTGCGCCGCGGCGTGGTCGATCGCTCACCCGATCTCATCACGGCGTTCGACGCGACCGGCACCGTCCGCTTCGTGAACGACTCGGGCCTCGCCATCCTCGGCTGGGCCCGCCACGAGGTCGTCGGCCGCTCGTTCATCGACTTCCTTCACCCCGACGAGGTCGAGCGCGCTGTCGCCCTCGCCACCGCCAACCTCAACCGGATGCAGGGCCCCCGTGGCGGTGCGCCCTATCGCCTGCGGCGGGCCGATGGAGGGTTCGAGACGCTCGACGTGGGCGTCACCGTCCTCGACGGCCTGCTCGTCGTCGTCGGTCGCCGCATGTACGACCACGAGCTCATGGCCCGCGTGCTCGACGGCCTGACCTCCAACGAGCCCTTCGCCGACGTCGTGGCCCTGCTGCCCGCGTTCGACTGGTGGCGCAACCCGACCGAGCCGTGCGTGCTGCGCTGTCATGGAGACGATGGCGACGACCTGGTCGTCGGCGCCCCGCTGCCCGATGTGCTCACCGGCGCCGACCCCGAGGCGGGCTCGCCATGGGGCCAGGCGATCGCCACGAGCGACGAGGTGGTGGTCACCTCGCTCGACGCCCTGCCCCCGGCCGTAGCGGTCGAGGCTCGTGCCCGATGCTTCAGCGGGTGTCGCGTTCGTGCCGTGGTCGACCCTCGGGGTCATCCGCCCGCGCTCATCACGGTGTGGGCCACCGACGCCGGCCCGCCCCTCGAGGCCCGCTCGTACCCGATGGCCACCATCGCCCGCACCCTCGGCCTCGTGCTGCGCTTCCATCGCGACGCCACCGACCTGCGCCACGCCGCCACCCACGACCAGCTCACCGGCTTGCGCAACCGTGCTGGATTCTTCGCCGAGCTGCCCGCCGATCGGGTGGGTACGCCGGTCACCGTGCTGGCTCTCGACCTCGACGGCTTCAAGCCGGTGAACGACCGGCTGGGCCACGCCGCCGGCGACGCGGTACTGCGCCACGTCGCTGCCCGCCTCGTCGAGGTGGTCGGCCCCGATCACCTCACGGCGCGTCTGGGTGGCGACGAGTTCGTCGTCGTGGTGGTGGGTGACGACGACCGGGCCGCCGCCGACGCCTTGGCCGCCCGGCTGGGCCACGCAGTGTCCCGGCCAGTCCACGTCGCCGGCGAGGTCGTGCAGATCGAGGCCAGTATCGGTATCGCGGTCGACCCGGGCACCGCACGTTCCATCGACGAGCTGCTGGCTGAGGCGGATGTGGCCCTCTACCGAGCCAAGGAGCGGACCGGCACCAGCCGCTGAGCCCGCGGGCATCCACGTCGGGGGCACGACCGAGGCCAGTGCCGGTATCGCTGGCGATCCCGTTGGCCCCGCAGGCGGGCCAGCGGCTGCGGTGGTTTCGGTGCTGTGACCAGCCCGTTTGTTGTCCTTGGTCTTGGAGCGGGTGACGGGAATCGAACCCGCATAACCAGCTTGGAAGGCTGGGGCTCTAGCCATTGAGCTACACCCGCGCGGGCGTGCCACTGTAGCGGGCGTTCGGGCGGACTCGGCCTGGTAGGGGGGTGGGCGGAGCGAGCATCGATCGTGCTTCGATTGGGGACGGTGGTGACCCTGGTGTCGCTACCGAGCTGGCCCCACCACGAAGACAAGCTGCACCGTGATCACCTCGCTGTCCCGACTTCTGCTGAACCTCCACGAGCGGCCGAACGTTCGGGCCGTCGTCGCGGTGATCACGGTGTTGATGATCGCGATCACCTTCGTTGATCGCCCGGTTGCTCGATGCCTATCGGGGTGCGGCTCGGCCGATCGAGGTCAGCGCGGGCGCCGTCATCGGGCAGGCTACCGGTGGGCTCGAGGTCGATGATCTTGTCAAGGCTGCGGACGCGCTCATGTATGACATCAAGAAGGTGGGCGGGAATGCGTTCTGCCTCGCCGACCTGGGCGCGCTGCCCCGCCACCCGAGAAGCACCGGGCCGGGCTGAGACCGCCGGGCGCCGGACCCGGGCCGGTGAAGTCGGGGAGGGGAGATTCGAACTCCCGGCCTCCTGCTCCCAAAGCAGGCGCGCTAACCAAGCTGCGCCACTCCCCGTGCGGGCGAGCCTAGCCATCCGCGCACGTGAGCGACGCGGGTGCAGGATTGGTGTCAGCGCGGATCGCATCGAGTGAGCTCACGGTGATGGCAGGCGCTCCTGCAGGTAGGCGATCAGGAGCGCGGCATGCTCCTGGATGAGGGATGTCAGGTCCTCTCGGTCGCCTGTGCACTCCGCTGCAGCGTGCATCACGGCGACGAATACGGAGGCGCAGACGTGCGCAGTGATCTCACGCTCGTGCTCGCCGAGTGAGGCGGTCCGCGGAGCGACGAGGGTGCGCCCGCAGGCGACGAGCATCTTGCGCACTCGTCGCCGCGCGTCGGCCGCACCGGGGCCTTTCCCCTCCAGGAGGTCGGCGATCGCTGGGTTGCGGGCCGCGAAATCGCCCATGGCGTGCACGCAACGGCTCACCTGCTCGGCGAGCGAGCCTCCCTCGGTCTCGATGAGCCGGAGCAGGAGGTCGCCGAGCAGTGTCTCGTAGCGCTCGGCCAGCGCTAGGGCGATCTCCTGCTTGTTGGCGACGTAGTGGTACAGGGTGCCCACGGAGATGTTGCACGCCGCGGCGATCTCGTTGGTGCTCACGGCGTCGTAACCGCGCTCGGCGAAGAGCGCGTCGGCCCGGTCGAGGATCGCCTCCCAGGTGGCGGCCCCGCGGACTCGAATTCCGACCCGGCTCGATCGGCCAGGTCGTCGTTCGGAAGGGGTCGGTTGCTTGTGCATGGCGAGTCCGATCTTCCCCTGCCAGCCCCCTGTCCTGACGATTGGGCGGAGCAAAGCGACGCTCCTGCGAGCAGCGGGCGATTGGATCCACGAACCATGAATCGAGCTGCGCCCTCAGACAATGAGCCGAATGGCCTATGAAGTTAATCGAGTAATTGCTCGATCATCGGGAGAGCTAACCGAGTATGTGCTCGATTAAGAGGGGCGTGGCTCGGGTCGTAGGCATGGGGGGAGAAGCCGAGGGTGCTCGTGGTGAGCGACGCGCAGCGACGAGGCGAAGCGGACGGGACCCCGGTGGGGGTGTGCCTGGCGGAGATGGGGGACCGCACACGTGAGACCCTCCGCTTACTCCTCGAGACGAAGGCCCCATCGGTTCTGGAGGTGGTCGGCGACACTGAGGCCGAGGTGGCGATCGTCGACATCGTCGGCCCCGCGTCGCGTGCGCGGCTCGCGGAGCTTCGTCGCAGGCATCCAGGTCGACCCATCGTGGGCCTGGCGCTCGACCCGGCGGCGGCGAAGGATCTCGATGCACACGTCCTGAAACCGGTGAAGGTGGACCAACTGGTCGGCGCGGTGCTCGCGGTCCGGGCGCTGAGGCGGCCAGCCGGCGATTTCTCCGAGTCCTTGCCGGTCGTCGAGCGGGCGATTCGCTCAGCAATCGATGACTCCGAGCTCGAATCGGCTCCACCAGCTCGGCGTGCTGCGCGCCCTCCCCGCTCGGTGACCCGGGCCGCGGCTTCGATCCGTCCCCGGGTCCAGATTGCCCGCACGGTGCCACCGGGCCACGCCACCGCCGGGACTCCCAGAGCGGCGAGGGAGAGCATGCTGCCACTCGTTGTGGACGCGGTCCGCACCTGCCTCCGGAAGAGCGGCACCATCCGGCTCGAGCACCACGTCGGGGGCATCATCTTTGACGCCGAAACCCGCTCGGCGTACACGACCCTGAGCGCGCGTCAGCTCCGGTCACTGGCGCGGGGTTCGACCGTAGAGTCCTGGACCGTCCACGTCGGCGCCCGTGCAGGACATGATGGCGAGGCGGCGAGCCGCTGGAGCTTCGAGCAGCTGCTGTGGGCGCTCGGCGTATGGGTGTGCGGACATCAGCTCCCCCCGGGGTGCGATCTCGACCAGCCCATCCGCCTGGGCCGGTGGCCCGATCTGACTCGTGTCCTGCCCTTGCGCCACGACACGGCCATCGCGGCCACCTGGACTCGGCAGGCGCTGAGTGTCAGGGAGTTGGCGGAACGACTACGCATCGCTGAGGACGATGTCGTTCTGTTCCTCTGCGCGGCTCACTGGGCTGGCCTGGTCGTTGCCGGTGACAGTCCGGTCGGGACCTGCGCTCAACAGCAACGAGTCGTTGAGCGCAAACCTGGCCGCCGTGGCCGCTCGCGGTTCCTGTCCGCCGTGATCAAGCGACTCCGGGGCTAGGACTGTGCTGAGCAAGGCGCCTTCGTGGGGTGGAGGGCGGCCGTCGGTCGTGGGAGGGGCGTCGTGTCGTCGGAGGGCGAGCGGGTCGCGGTGCGGGCAGATCGAAGGGCCGGGTTGAGGTGT
>NZ_JACFSZ010000030.1 GCF_014805525.1 Rhabdothermincola sediminis
CGCACGCCAAGACGATCCGGCACCGCAACGCCAAGGCCTGCGCGCTCGAGTGGCGACGAGCCCAGCTCTCGAGCTGTCGGCGCTCGGCTGGGGTCAGGATGATCTCGACGGTGGGGCGTCCTCGCTTGGCCATGGCGTCTCCGTTCGATGCTGGCAGTGTCACCAGCACGAACGCGCCACACACCGGAAAATTCCCGATCTCACAGATTTCTTGGCGAAACAACCTTACGGGACACTAGGTCGAGCCGGATCGTTGACTCCGCCGGGCTCGCAACCGCCGGAGCGGGCTGCCGTGCCGGGCGTCCCGGCCCGTCGCCATCGACGATCGCGCACCTCGCAATCTCGACACGGGAATCCCGACGCGGCATCGCCCGCTCTCCTCTTCCACCGGTCAGGCAGCACGGTAGACCAGAGACGGTGGCGAGACCGCCGGGCTCTGCGGAAGGACGGCTCTCGTGGGGACGTGAACGGCGACGCCCGTCACAGCGTTGTCCTACCCTTCAGTGCCGACTTCGACGGATCGGAGAGAGCGGGGCAGATGCCGACGAGGATCGTGCTTCGGGTGGACGCAGGGGAGCCGTTCGTGGCTCACCCCCCGTTCCGCCGGCTGCACGGCCTGGCGTGCCAGCTGTTCGAGCGGCACGTCCAGCCGTCGATGCACCGCGCCCAGGTGAAGCCGTTCACGGTGGGTCCGCTGGTACGCCGACCGGACGGCAGCCGCGAGTGGCAGGTCACGTGGCTGCCGGACGAGGCGGTGTCGCCGGTGCTCGGACGGACGGTGCAGGGACGCGTCGGTGAGGTCCCGGTCACCCTGATCCCCGAGCTCGTGCACCACCGTTCGTTCCGGGCGCTGCGGGCTGCGGACCGGAGCGTCTCCTTCGACCTCCAGTTCCGCTCCCCGACCTGGTTCTCGCGCAGCGGCGTCGAACTCGTCCTTCCGGACCCCCCTGTGATGCTGGCCGGGCTGGCCCGGCGGTGGAACGAGTTCGCGCCGTCGGCGGTGCCCAGCGAGGTGCTCGGCGCGCTGTCCCGCGTCGTGCAGGTCGCTGCCGTGGATCTGCAGACGGTCCGCACGAACGCCGTGCGGGAAGTCCGCTTCGGTCACGGTCCACCCGCCCTCGTCCGGCTCGACCTCGACGACCGGGGGTCGCGGGCCGCCGCCGATCGGGCCGGCTTCGTCGGAGCCGCCCGGGTGGTGCTGGCCGCTGCGGCCCTTCGAAGCCTGGACGACCTTCTCCGGCCCGCCTGTGAGGAGTGGTTCGGGGCCTTGATGTGGTTCGCGGCGTTCGCCGGGGTCGGCAAGGCCACCACCCAGGGCTACGGCTGGTGCGATGTCACGGCGGCGGACGCCGGGCCGTTCCGTCGGCGGGTGCTCGTCGGGCGTTCCGGCGAGCGATCGCGTAGGTCCCGACCGGCCGGCGGGCCGAGCGTCACGACCGAGGCGGCCGTGTGAACGGGGGCGATGTGAACGACGTGGTGCTCGTCGGTTTCGACGTCCACGCCATCCAGGCCTACGTGTTCGCGCCGATCCGCCCCATCGACATCAGCGGAGGTTCGTGGCTGCTGGAGCGGTTCGGCCGCGACGTGCGAACCCGGATCGAGCGTGACCACGGCGGTCGCACCGTCTACGTCGGTGGGGGGAACGGGATGTTCGTCCTTCCCGAGCTGGCCGTCGCGAGGAGGGCGGCGGACGAGATCGAACGCCTCTTCGCCAAGTGTACGAAGGGAGGGGCGATCTGCAGCGCCGCGGTCGGGGTGGGCCCCGACTTCCAGGTGGCCCGACGGGAGCTCGCCGCTGCGCTGCACGCCCGGAAGAACGGCCGCTGGCTGGAGGAGGCCACGGTCGACCTGAGGAGCCCCGAACCGCCCGGGTCCCTGTGTCAGGCGTGCGGGCGCGAGCCGCCGGTGTCCGACCCCGACCGGGTGGGTGATCGATCTGAGCGGATCGGGGAGCAGTGCCGGGTTCGTCGCCAGGCCGGCAGGACGGACGAACCCGCCGTCCCGGGGCTCGTCGAGCTCGCTTTCGCCCGGGATCTCGAGGCCCTCCTCGAGCCGCCGGCTGCCGACGGTGCGGGGGACCGCTCCTCCCGGGCGCTGGCGGTCCTCTACCTGGATGCGGACCGTGCCGGCGAGCGCATCGCCGGGTTCGACACCGCCGACGCCCTGCGCGAGTTCGCCGAGGCGCTCCAGGGCGGCGTGCGGACCGCCACGGCAACGGCGCTCGACGAGCGCGGGCTGCAGCGGCGGGTCATGGTGCCGGTGATCGGAGGTGACGATGTGCTGCTCATCGCCGAAGCGTCCGTGGCTGCGGGGCTGCTCGCCTCGCTGTGGGACGGTCTCGACGCCGAGGTGGGTGCCCGACCAGGGCCGACCGCCGGGCTCACCTTCTCGGCCGGACTCGCCGTCGCGGACCGGTTCGTGCCCATCGGGGTCATGGTGGGCGCGGCACGCGATGCGCTGCACGACGCCAAGCATGCGACCTACCTGGCTCGGCAGGCGGGCGGTCCCCCGCAGCCCCACGTCCACGCCGTCAGCCTTGGGGGCGTCAGGCGGAGCGGGGGCACCGGCACGCTCTTCGGTGGATCCATCCCCAGAGGTCACTGGGGCTTCGGTGCACACTGCTCCGCTCCCACGGTCGAGGAGACGGCGAGGGCGATCGCCGGGGTGAGCGCCACCCAACGGAGCGGTCTGCTGGCGGACCTCACGGCGACGGGGGAGCTGCGGAGCCTCACGATCGACTACCGAGCCGCTCGAGACCGCTCACGGAGCCTCGCCGACGCAGTGGCCTGCGCGGGTGAGCTCGCTCGAGCCTGCGGGCAGGGGAGCCCCTGGGAGCTGCTGCGCTCCGCGATCTTCGCCGTCGAACTGGGGTGGGTGTGATGCCGCCACGCGCCTGGGAGCTCCGGTTGAGCGCATCGTCACCTGCCGTGCTCGAGACGGTCGCGACGGCTGCGCGCGACGGGCGCGCACTGCTGCTCGGTTCGACCGTCCGGGGGGTGCTGCGTCACGGGGCGAGACGGTTCGCTGCGGCGCGGGGTCAGGCCTGCGCGGATGCCCCGGGCTGCGGCTGCCCCGTGTGCGCGATCTTCGGTCGTGCGGACGCGACCGGCAGACTCGAGGTCCGCAGCGACCTCGCGGAGGCGGACGTCGTCGAGGTCGCCCACGTCTCGATCGATCGTCGTCGCCGGACCGCCGACCGGAGCGGCCGGCGACTGGTGTCCCACCGGGCGGCGTCGGCCACGTTCGTCGTGCGGGTCACCCTCGTCGAAGCCCCTGCTGGAGGGAATGCCGGAGGGAGCGGCACCGACGGGCTCGAGTCGTTCCTCGAGGCCTACCTGTCGTGGGTCGAAGCCACCGGGATCGCCCTCGGACGACGTCGCTCGGCGGGTGCGGGGCAGTTCCGGGTGGAGGTGCACCGAGCGCCGGACCTCCCGCCGCCGGTGGCCGTCGACGATGTCCCGGCGACGACCCGTGCGGTGGCGGCGGCTCCCGGCACCCGCCTCGCCGTGATCCGCATCGTCACCCTCGAGCCGATCCGCATCGTGGGGCGCGCCGCCCGGGTGTTCTACCGGGAGGCACTCGACGTGATCCCCGCTTCGACGCTGCGGGGGGCGATCGGGTGGGCGCTGAGCCGTCGGGGGGACGACGAGGGGGCCACCGACCTGTTCGCCGGGAGGCCGATCCGGATCGGACCGGCTGTCGCGGTCGACGGTCCCGAAGGGGGGCCGGGCCGAGCCGTCGACCCGACCCCCTGGCTCGGCGTGTCCCGTTGCCGAGGGCCGGAGCGCCACGTCGTGGACACGACCTGGAGGCGGATCGCCGCAGCGCTCGAGGGTGTGCCGTTCGAGCCGGTGTGCCCGACCTGCGGGGAGTCGCTGAAGGCCGAAGGCGCGCCGTCCCCCACCGTCGAGGTCATCGGCCAGACCGAGATCGACCCGGTCCGGTCCCGTGCTGCGGCGGGCCGGCTCCGATTCCAGGTCCTGCTGGCCGCAGGCCAGGCGTTCGAGGCGGTGGTGGAGGCCGAGGCCGATCAGCTCGAGCGGATCGGCGGGCTCGGTGAGGTGCTCATTGGGGGGAACCGCTCACGAGGCGTCGGGCGCGCATCGATCGGCGTGGTGCCGCTCGAGCCGGCCGCCGGGCTCGTGCCCCTCTCCGCAGGCGCAGGGGCAGACGGCCCCCGGCCGGCGGAGATCGCCGTGCTCGGTCTCCCCGGTGACGTGTCCACGCCGGAGCCGGTGGTTGAGCTGCTCGGTCGGGCCGGCCTGGACCCGGTCATCTCCGACGTGCGCGTCGTGGAGCGAGGCGGCTGGGACGGGCGGTCGGCGCAGCTGCGCCCGATCCGGCGGCTCCTGAGCGCCGGGTCCTGGATCGCGGTCCGCCCGGCGGATGGGAGCGACGGGCTCGACCGTGCGCTGCCGCGCCTCGCCGAAGCACTCGACGCGATCGACCGTGAGGACCTCGACCGCCTCTGGCTGGTCGAACGACGAGAGGTGCCGCGCTGATGGAGCCGACCGGCCCGCTAGCGCGGCCTGCTGGACCCGGCCCTGCCGGGGGAAGGGAGCAGGACCGATGACGCTGGATGCGCAGACCGTTGACGGACTGGTGAAACAGGCACGGAGCCTGGTCGGGGAGGTGGAGCAGCTGCCCGATCGGAGTGCGGTGCAGACCCTCGCCAACTTCTCCCAGTCGACGACCTCGTTCGCCGAGCTCTGCCTGTTCGTCGACTACCAGGGGGCGAAGGCGCCGCAGCAGCAGCGCCCCTTCTTCCGGAAGGTGAGCAGCGTGCTGCAGTCGGACGACATCGGTGACCTCGACCGGGCCCGGCGCTTCCTCGGTCTCCTGGTCAGGGCTGCGGTCGTGCAGCGCGAGCACGCGGCGCGCGGTCGTGGAGGTGCGCAGCGGTGAGTGACTGGATCGTGGTGTTCATCGATCTCGAGGCGGAGGCCCGATCCGGGCTGCGGATCGGCGGTCCGTCACCACGGGTCGACACGGACATGCCGGTGCACCGGGACCACCGCGGCCAGCCGCTGCTCCCCGGTTCGAGCCTGAAGGGGGTCCTGCGCTCGACGGCTGAGCGCGTGCTGCGGGCACGCGGCGGACCCGGCGAGCACGGCGCGTGTGACGTGCTGACGGAGCCGTGTCTCGGGCGCCTCGGAGAGGAATCCGAGGTCGGCGACGACGAGCTCGAGCGGCGGTGCTGGTGCTGTCGGGTCTTCGGTGGTCCGCACTGCGCCGGTCGCCTCACCGTCGGGGATCTGCAGGCGGAGGCCGCGTCAACGATCGTGCGTGACGGGGTGGGCATCGACCGCGACGAGCTGCGGGCCGCTGACGGGGTGAAGTTCGACTACGAGGTCGTCGTGCCCGGCTCGATCTTCACCGGCACGCTACGGATCGACGACCCGGAACCCGGTGACATCGGGATGCTCCTCGGGCTCCTCGAGCTGTTCGAGGCCGGCGTGAGCACCCTCGGGTCCGGTGCCTCGCGCGGGCTCGGCCAGGTGCGGATCAGCGCCACCGGGATCCGGGAGCTGCGAGCGTCGACCTGGGTCCCGGGGTCCGAACCCTCCCGGTGGGACGACGACCGGGTCCGCCGGGAGCGAGAGGACGCCGGCATCCTGCTCCGGGCCCTCGCGGAGCGGGCCGGTCGAGCGCAGGAGGCGGGCCGATGAGCGGAGCCGACCGGTTCCGGACGCTGCGGGCGCACGTGCGGTTGGACCTGGCGTACGTCGGGCGCGGGCCGATCCTCGTGAAGGGCCCCGACGCCACGCTGCCTGAGCGACCGGACATGGCCTTCATCCGCTACCCCACCGACGTCGGCGAAGCCCCGTTCCTGCCGGGGTCGAGCATCAAGGGCGTGCTCCGGAGCGGGGTCGAGGCCGCGCTGCGGGCCTTGGGAGAGCAGGCGTGCGATCCGTTCGACCGGCAGGGCTCCTGCAGCGCCCGACGGGCGGAGGAGCGCTGCGAAGCGTGCCTGCTGTTCGGGTCGATGCTGGGTGCCGGGGTGGCGTGCTTCTCCGACGCCCTCCCCTGGAGGGACGGGGCCTCCACCGAGGATCGGCGGCGGGCCCTCGCCGAGCTCGAGGAGCGGACCACCATCCGCAACGGGGTCGGCATCGATCGCCGGACTGGCTCGGCCGTGCGCGGTGCCCTGTTCGACTACGAGGTGCTGGTCGATCCGACCTTCCACGGATCGGTGGCGCTCCGGAACCCGACCCGCCGTCAAGTCGAGCTGTTGGCGCTCGGCGTGCGGCTGCTCGACGAGGGGATGCTGCGCGTCGGCGCGGGTTCGTCGCGGGGCCTGGGGCGGTTGCGGGCCATCCCCCGGACGGTCGAGGTCCTGGCAGTCGCCCGCGAAGGCGTCGAGGGGCTGCTCGACGGTGTGGCGCTGCCGGGTCCCCGGGAGGAGGGGCTGCTGCTCAGGTGGTCGAGCGAGAGCGTCGACGGCTCGGCGCAGGAGAGGATGAGGTGTGCCCGGGAGGCGCTCGCCGCCTGGGCCTCGTCCGCGGGACCACGGCCGCGATGAACGGGCGCGGGCACCTCGAGCAGCGCCCGGCGTACTTCTTCGTGGACGCCCCTGAGCGCCCGGTGGCGTTCGAGTTCGACGGACCGGCGTGGTGGGGTCGCCTCGAGTTCGAGTTCGAGGTCCGTCTGCCGGTGCACGTGTCGGCCGGGGCTCCGGTGCGGGTGCGGTTCGGCGACGGCTCGGAGACGATCGCTTCGGATCTGGTCCGCGTGCCCCAACCCGGTTCGGATGGTGAGGGTCTGCCGGTCTTGCCCGGCACCTCCCTCAAGGGCGCAGCGCGGGCGGTCGTGGAGGCCCTGACCGGATCGTGTGAGGTCTTCGGTCCCGGTCGCACGTGCAGTTCGTGCGCGGCTTGTGCCCTGTTCGGGGCGATGGGGCAGCGGGGCAAGGTGCGTCTCGGTGACGCCGTGCCGGTGGTCGAGTCCCCGACCCTGGTGACCATCGACATCGGGCAGCGCTACAGCCACGCGGATGCCCCCAAACGCGGCCGACGGTTCTACGGTCTGGCGCCTGAGCAACCCGAGGCCCGCCAGACCGAGACCCTGCTGTGCATCGAGACGGGGGAGCGCCTCCGCTGCGAGCTCGGCCTCGCCGGGGTGGAGACGCCGCTGGTGGGCGCGTTGCTCGCTGCGTGCGGCGCAGGCACGAACGGCCTGAGCCTGCTGCGGATCGGGGGAGGCAAGAACCGCTCCCTCGGCGCCCTGGTCTGTGAAGGCGTGACCGGGCGCGTCGGTCCGGACCTCGTCGCGGCGATCGGGCCGGCGTCCCGGGCGGTGGACGACGCCCTGGTCGAGCAGTGGATCGAGGCCGCCGAGAAGCACTTCGCTCCCCGCTTCGCCGAGGTGCGCGCTCGGATCGACGCCGAGTACCGGAGGGGCCTTCCGTGACCCTGCGAGACGCGCCCGGCACGGTCGACGAGTTGCTGGCGGTGGTCGAGCGCGCCACCGAGCGGCTCGACGCCGACGCCTGCGGCCAAGCCGCCCGTGCGCGGCACGTCCTGCGCACGCAGGGCTACGAGGAGCTGGTCCACATGCTCGGCCGGGACCTGCCGCCCGCTGTCGTTGGCGCCCGGCACTGGAAGGCGTTCCGGGGGCCGGCGCTCGCCGCTGTCCGCAGCGCGCACGACCGCGCCGGCACGGAAGGCGTGGCCTTCGTGCTCGGTTGGATGCACCGCATGCGGCGGATCAAGCAGGCGAGGTCGCGCTGACCGGCTCCGCGCCCGGCTCGCCGAGTGATCAACCCGGCCGGGTTCGCAGAGGGGGCGAGTGATGGGATCGCTGGTGGTCCAGGTTGCTCGGCAACAGTGCCTCCTCGACGCCTGGTCGACGATCCGCGACGGCGCCGCCCCTGATTCGACCACGGCCGAGGCGATCCGCGCCTTCGAGCCTCGTGCGGCCTCGCGGATCGCCGAGATCGGCGCGGCGCTGCTCGCCGGGACCTGGCGACCCGGCCCGGTCGTCCCCGTCACGATCCCGAAACCCGACGGTGGTGCTCGACGGCTGGGGATCCCGGTGCTCGAGGATCGGATCGTCGAGCGTGCGGTGCTGTCGGTGCTCGATCCGCTCGTCGATCCCCACCTGCTGCCGTGGTCGTTTGCCTATCGGCGGGGGCTGGGCGTTCCGGACGCGATCGACGCGCTGATCGATGCCCGGGACGGGGGTGCCACCCACGTCGTTCGTGGGGACTTTGCCGACTGCTTCCCCTCGATCCCGCGCGCGGGAGTGCTGGAGGCCCTCGCGGAGTGGGTGCCCGATCCCCAGCTCGTCGCACTCGTGCGGCTGCTCGTCTACCGGCCCGTGGCGGGCGCCGGAGCGTCGGGGCCGACGGGCCTGCACCAGGGCTCGCCGCTGTCGCCGCTGCTGGCGAACGTCTACCTCCACCGCTTCGACAAGGCCATGCTCTCGAAGGGTCGGCAGGTCATCCGCTACGCCGACGACTTCGCGATCCCCGCTTCGAGCCGTACCGACGCCGATCGGGTGGTCATCGACGCGTCGGGTGTGGCCGCCGGGCTCGGGCTGGACCTGAGCGGGCCGAAGACCTCGATCCACACCTTCGACGAGGGGGTGCCGTTCCTCGGGGTCACCGTGTCCGTGGCGAGCACGCAGCGACGCCAGACGGCGAAGCGGTCGCTGCAGAGCACGGTGTACGTCGTGAACGAGGGCGGCCTGCTCCGCTCGAAGGGCGAACGCCTCCGGCTCGAGCGGGACGGCGAGACCGTCCTGAGCGTGGCGTGGAACCGGGTCCGCCAGCTCGTGGTGTTCGGACGGACCGGCTTCACGACCCCGTTCCTCCAGCAGGTCCTGGCCCGGGGCATCGATCTGGTGCTGCTCGATCCGTCCGGTCGGTTCCAGGGGCGGCTCCAGGCTGCGACGTCGGCGAACGCAACCATCCGGTTGGCGCAGTACCGGGCGTGCGAGGACCTCGACCGACGGCTCGCCATCGCTCGCCGCTTCGTCGCCGGCAAGATCGCGAACCAGCGTGTGCTCCTCGTCCGCTCGGCCCGGAGAGGGGACTTCGCCTGGATCGGGGAGGACGTCCGCGCCCTCGAGGAGGCCCGCAGGGCCGTCGAGGTGGCGCAGAACCTCAACGAGCTGCGTGGGGTCGAAGGCGCCGCCAGCCGCCGGTACTTCCGGGCACTCGCCCGGCTGCTCGGTGACGGGTGGGGCTTCGAGGCTCGGAGGCGCCGCCCGCCACCGGATCCGGTCAATGCCCTGCTCAGTCTCGGCTACACGCTGCTGCTCCACGACGCCATCTCGGCGACCGAGGCCGCGCACCTCGATCCCTACGTCGGCATGCTCCACGACATGCAGGTGGGGCGACCGAGCCTGGCGCTCGATCTGATCGAGGAGTTCCGTCCCCTCATCGTGGATTCCGTGGTCGTGCGGGCGCTGAAGACCGGCATGCTGCGACCGGACTCCTTCGAGTACATCGAGGGCACCAAGACGAACTGCCGGTGCACCGCAGCCGGCCTCCACCGGTTCATTGCGGCGCACGAGCGCAGGATGCTCACCGTGTTCTCCCACGCCGTCTCCGGTCGCCGGGTCAGCTACCGGGTCGGGCTTCAGCTGCAGGCCCGGCTCCTCGCCGAGGCTCTCACCAGGAGCGATGTCGACTACCAGCCGATTCTCTGGAAGTGATCGCCGATGGTCTGGTTGATCACCTACGACATCGCCGATGATCGTCGGCGGGAAGCCGTCGCTGCGCTGCTTGCCGCATGGGGTGCCCGCGTGCAGTACAGCGTCTTCGAGTGCGAGTTCCCCGATGCGACGGTGGCCGCCGACATCCTGCACAGGGTCGAGGAGCTCATCGATGCCCTCGACGACCAGGTCCGGGTCTACCGGCTCCCGGGTGAGGGCGCCGGCGGGGTTCAGATCATGGGTCGCCGCCGCCTCGAGGAGCGGGAGGACTTCTGGATCGTGTAAGGATCCGTGACCGGAGGAGGCCTGCGAGCGTGGATCTGGGGCCGGTTCGCGCCGGCGCGTAAGTGCTGGTCAGAGTGGGTGGAGGCCCGTTCCGGGCCCGTGGCGGTCGCCGTCGTTCACCCTCCGACGGCACGGTTCGCGATCCAGCCCGCGAAACCGCAGGTCAGAGGGGGTGAGAATCGACTAGGGTCAGCACCCAACGCCCGACCCAAAGGGCATTGAAACGCCAAGCCTTGGCCTTTCAACTCCTCCATATCGGAGTCGTTGGTCAGCACCCAACGCCCGACCCAAAGGGCATTGAAACGTGCAATGCCGCCCGCAGGTCAACTCTCGGGTCGGAGTCAGCACCCAACGCCCGACCCAAAGGGCATTGAAACCCGAGGTTGGTCACACGAACCGCTGTCGAGTCGTTCGGGTCAGCACCCAACGCCCGACCCAAAGGGCATTGAAACGGCTAGCGACCTCAGCAGCTCACCATCGATCTCGGTTGTCAGCACCCAACGCCCGACCCAAAGGGCATTGAAACCGCGGTTTGCTGCCACGGCCGGCGTGAACGCCTCGACGTCAGCACCCAACGCCCGACCCAAAGGGCATTGAAACATGGCGGATGATGCCGGTTGGCTCTCGAGCCAGCCGGTCAGCACCCAACGCCCGACCCAAAGGGCATTGAAACCGGATGGCGAGTCGACGATCAGCCATACCCACTTGTGTCAGCACCCAACGCCCGACCCAAAGGGCATTGAAACCGTGATGATAGCGACCTCATAGTCATGCATCGTGTCAGCACCCAACGCCCGACCCAAAGGGCATTGAAACCTGTCGGCGAGTAGCCATCATCTCCGTGAACCACAGCGTCAGCACCCAACGCCCGACCCAAAGGGCATTGAAACGGGGACCTCATCCTACGCCACGGCCCCAAAGCCGCTGCGTCAGCACCCAACGCCCGACCCAAAGGGCATTGAAACTCCAACACGTCGGGATCGGTCATCGGATCTCTAGCGGCCGTCAGCACCCAACGCCCGACCCAAAGGGCATTGAAACATGACCGCACGCAGCGTCCCCATGATGTCTGGGTGTCAGCACCCAACGCCCGACCCAAAGGGCATTGAAACTTCACGCTGAGAGAGTTGAACTCTTCGAAGAAGTCCACCAGTCAGCACCCAACGCCCGACCCAAAGGGCATTGAAACTTGATCAGGCCGGCGGCCTGCATTTTACGCATCTGCTCGTCAGCACCCAACGCCCGACCCAAAGGGCATTGAAACATCATGAGGTTTTCCCCCCTCATGATCGCGAAGAGGAGTCAGCACCCAACGCCCGACCCAAAGGGCATTGAAACTCCAGGTCAGCTCCCGAATTATCTTTCTGAGCACCCAGTCAGCACCCAACGCCCGACCCAAAGGGCATTGAAACTCCTGCTCGGTCGTCACGAATACGACATCCCCGCACGTCAGCACCCAACGCCCGACCCAAAGGGCATTGAAACTTCCTGTGCCGTTGGCGGCGAACACGAACGATGCGGGTCAGCACCCAACGCCCGACCCAAAGGGCATTGAAACATGCTGAGCGACTCGCCGGATGACGACCGCGTCCAGATCCGCGTCAGCACCCAACGCCCGACCCAAAGGGCATTGAAACCCGATCCGGCGACGAGATCGAGGTTTCCGACGAAAGCGTAGTCAGCACCCAACGCCCGACCCAAAGGGCATTGAAACGCCAGGGACAAGCCCGGCGCCACCCGGTTGTTATCCGGGTCAGCACCCAACGCCCGACCCAAAGGGCATTGAAACGCCCGGCGCACGTCCACGTCCACCGCGTCCATCGTGTCAGCACCCAACGCCCGACCCAAAGGGCATTGAAACACGCGACCGACTCGCGGACCGCCCAAGACGGATCATGTCAGCACCCAACGCCCGACCCAAAGGGCATTGAAACGCAGTCCACCGGGTGAGTCTGTATAGAGCGGCCCGTCAGCACCCAACGCCCGACCCAAAGGGCATTGAAACAGGCGCGGCACAGCCCCCTGTCACTTAGGTATCTGGTCAGGTCAGCACCCAACGCCCGACCCAAAGGGCATTGAAACGCGGCCCGCTCGCGGACGTCCCAGTCCGGAGACTCGTCGAGACTGCGCGGTTTCATGGGGTGAGGGTGGCTGGTCTCGGTGGTGATGATCGTATGGCGGGGCAGGCGAGGATGCCTCGGGCTTCGAAGTTGGCGTGGTTGGTGAACCCGTACGCGACGCGGCGTA
>NZ_JACFSZ010000031.1 GCF_014805525.1 Rhabdothermincola sediminis
TAGAGCGCCCGGTCGATGCGCCGGCGGCGCTCGAGCAGGCTCGGCAAGAAGCTGCCCTGGCGGAGCTTGGGGATCTCCAGCTCGACATCACCGGCAGGTGTCGACAGCAGCCTCGGGCGACGCCCGTTGCGCTGGGCGGTGCGCGTCTCGGTCCGCTCGAACGGCGCCGCACCGATGAACGCAGTCGCTTCGGCCTCGATGAGCTGCTGGAGGATCCACTCCAGCGACACGCGGATCGTGCCGGTCACCTCGCCGGCCTCGAGCGCGGCGAGCAGTTCGGACAGGTCATGATCGGTGAGGGTCACCGGCGTGTCTCCTTCGTTGTGATCCCGGCAGGAACACCTCGAAGATCACGCCGGTGACCCACCCCAGTGGTGGACCCTCACCCTCCTACACCACCCCTCGGGACGTCCCCGGCGTCACCCTGACCTGACTCGCTGCAGCTTCGGGATCGCCAGCTCGATCGAGCCGACGCTTGTGTCGAACGGACGGGCTTGGCATCCGATGAGCTGGTTCGAATGCTGCGTGCTCCGCTCTTCCCCTGTTGGACGGTCCCGGCGAGGAGGGGCGCGTTTCAGTCTGCGCCGTAGCGGGCGAGGATGCGTTCCCGTGCCGGTGGGTGGATGTTGGCCCGGGCGACGTCGCCGTCGTAGTGGGCCAAGACCCTCGGGTCCATGATCCGCCGCCACAGGGGCGGGAGGTAGGCGAGTCCGAGCATGAGCCCGTACCCCGACGGCAGCTGGGGTGACTCGTCGAAGTGGCGCAGCGCCTGGTAGCGGCGCGTGGGGTGGGCGTGATGGTCCGAGTGGCGCTCGAGCTGGTAGAGCACCACGTTGGAGGCCACGTGGTTCGAGTTCCAGGAGTGCTGCGGGGTGCAGCGCTCGTAGCGCCCGTCGGCACCCCGGCGGCGGGCGAGCCCGTAGTGCTCGATGTAGTTGACGACCTCGAGCAGGCTGAAGCCGAACACCGCCTGCACGACGAGGAAGGGCACGACCCGCAGGCCGAACACGGCCGTGAGCGTGCCGAACAGCAGGACCGAAAGGCCCCAGGCGGTCAGCACGTCGTTGTGCAGGCTCCACACCGACTTGCCCTGACCCCGCAGGCGCCGGGCCTCGAGCCGCCAGGCGGACCGGGCGGACCCGACGATCGTGCGGGGCAGGAAGGCCCAGAACGACTCACCCAGCCGGGCGGAGGCCGGGTCCTCGGGGGTGGCGACGCGCTGGTGGTGACCCCGGTTGTGCTCGACGTAGAAGTGCCCGTAGCCGGACTGGGCCAGCGCCACTTTGGCGAGCAGCCGCTCGCCCCGCTCACGCTTGTGCCCGAGCTCGTGGCCGGTGTTGATGGCGATGCCGGCCACGGTGCCGACGGTGAGGGCGTAGCCGAGCTGCTGCCACCACGCCAGGTCGTGGGTGGCGACCACCCAGCAGGCGTAGACCAGCCCTGCGTACTGCAGCGGCACGAACAGGAACACGATCCAGCGGTAGTAACGGTCCTCGGAGAGCTGCTCCACCGCCCACTCCGGCGGGTTGGACCGGTCCTCGCCGAACAGCCAGTCGAGCAGGGGGATGAGCACCAGGATCCAGATCGGCCCCGAGAACCACAGGATCTCGGCCCAGCCCGAGTGATCCAGCCAGCGGGCCGCCCCGAACGGGAGCAGCGGCACCACCAACCCGAGCAGCCAGAGGTACCGCTTGCGGTCCCTCCAGCGGACCTCGGTCCCGTCGACGGTGGCGGTGAGGGTCTTCACGGCTGGACCTCCGGGAGACGGTCGTGGGCGCCGAGCGCCCCGCGGATCAGGAACATCGAGACGTACCCGGCGACGACCTCGGGCGGGTCGTCGGGGGCGCTGACGGCGTAGCTGACGAGGAGGCGGGTCACGACGTCGGCGAAGCGGCGCAAGCCGACGGGATCCGCGGACAGCCCGGGGGTGTGGGCGGCCACGATCCCCTCGACGACGGCACGTACCTGCCCGAGCACGGGCCCGCCGTCGGTGGTGAGCAGTGGCAGCAGCGCTTCCGGCTCGGTGGTGAGGAGCCGGTCGAGCAGTGGGTGGTCACGGACCACGCGCAGGGCGGCGGCGAGGCCTGCGGCGAGGGAGCGCTCCGGGTCCTCGACGGGTCCGCTGACGGCGAGCACGGCGTCGGCGAGCTTGGTGGTCTCGGATGCGACAACGGCGGCGATCAGGGCGTCGCGCGACGGGAAGTGGCGGTACAGGGTCTGGCGGGACAGCCCCGCCCGCTTGGCGACGTCGGCCATCGAGAGCCGGGCGAGCCCGTGGAGCGTGGCAGCCTCGAGGGCAGCCGTGAGGAGCCGCTCCTCGACGGAGGAGCGCTCGGGCGGATCCCCCGTACCGGCGATGGGCCGCACGTCGCGTTCCTGCGGCACCTCCTGCTCCATGGATGACAAACTAACAGGTAGTGTCACTCTGTCAACATGACGGGGGTCATATCGCACCGCCGTTGGAACCCCCTCGGGCCTGGGCGATGCCCACCTGGGACCACGCCGCCGGGGGTGGGAACCGCCCGGGCGGAGCCTTCCGATCACCCTTGGGCTAGCGTGCGGATGACCAATCCCCCACCAGGAGAACCAACCGTGACCGACGGCAAGACCCCGCCCAGCTCCCTCGTGGTGCTGGGCTTCGACGATCAGTTCGCAGCCCAGGAGATGCTCACCGCGCTCACCCGCATGAGCGCCGAGGGCACCCTGCTCCTCCAGGACGCGGTGTTCGTGTCCAAGACCGACAAGGGCAAGGTGCGGGTGGTCCAGACCACCGACCCCTCGCCCGGTCAGGCCGCTCTGTCGGGCGCGTTCTGGGGCCTGCTGTTCGGCGTACTGCTGTTCATCCCGGTGGTCGGGATGGCCATCGGTGCCGGCACTGCCGCCCTCATGGCCAAGCTCATCGACACCGGCATCAGCGACGACTTCGTCAAGCAGCTGCGCGAGTCGATCAAGCCCGGCAAGGTCTACCTGGCCGCACTCGTGAGCCACGTCAACCCCGAGAAGGCGCTCGAGGAGATGCGGCGGTACGCGGGGATGGCCGAGGTGATCACGGCCAACCTGCCGCCCGACTCGCTGGCCAAGCTCGAGGAGGCCCTCGGCCAGCACCCCGTCACCGAAGGGGTGCCGGAGGAGGAGTCCACCATCGAGGCCTGAGCCTCGCGACACCGGCAGCCGACCTGTCGAACCGCCCCGCTCGGTACCCCCACCGGCGGGGCGGTGCCGCGTCAGCCCGGGGGCGAGTCCTCGAGACGGCGACCCACCCAGGGGCGCTCGCCGTAGCGCTCCTTGTGCACGACGTCGCCCACCGCCCGCCGCGTCGTGGGCCCGTAGCGGCCACGGGGCCAGCCCAGCGGCACCACGCACACCGGGTGCACCGACAGCGGCAGGCCCAGGATTCGGCGGGCCGCCGTCACCGACCACAGCGGGAGGGTGATGAGCGATGCCCCCAGCCCGAAGGCCCGGGCCGCAAGCAGCAGGTTCTGCACGCTCGGGTAGATCGAGCCGTAGAACGACGTCGCCGCGATCGACGGCACCGGCAGGTAGGGCGGCTTGCCGCCGCGCAGGCAGGGCACGACCAGCACCGGCAGCTCCTCGAAGTGGTCCACCTGCCACTGCACCGCCCGAAGGATCTTGGCCATCGACTCGCGGTCGGCCCCGGCCGAGGCCCCGGTCGCCCGCCCGACCAGGCCGGCGAGACCGCCCGCGTCCTGCTGCTCGTTGAGCCAGTGCCCGACCCCGCCGTAGAGGTTCCAGGCGAGGCGGTACTGCCGGCCGAGCGCCGCTTTCGTGGCCCGCTCGGTCACGACCACGAACTCCCAGTTCTGGCCGTTGGACCCGGTCGGCGCCTTGAGCGCGAGCTCGATGCAGCGCAGCACGATGTCCTCGTCGACCGGATCGGGCAGCAGGCGGCGCACGGCGCGCTGGGTGGTCATGGCCTCGACGAGGGGCATGGACAGGCGGTCCCTGACCTCGGCGTAGGTCGGGGTGGGGCCGGGTTCGGAACGCTGGGGAACGTCACGCTCGGACATGGGCCCGACGCTACGCGACCTGCCGAGCACTTGGACGGTGGGCTCGGCCCAGCCACCCCGATCCCGTTCCGACGCGCCTTCGGTACCCCCCGCCCCGCTAGACGCGCAACAGACGAGCGAAGATCGTCGTGGCGTCAGGACCAGTGGAGGACGGCTGCGAGGGCGTCGTCGAGCTGTTCGGCGCCGAGCGTGCGGGCCCGTCGTTCCCACTCGGGATCGTCGGGCGTGAAACAACAGCGGTAGGCCCACACCGCGGCGGCGTGCTCGGGATCGTGGCGGTCACCACGGCGGTGCACCCACTGCTCCAGGTAGGTTGCGACGAGCTGCTCCTCGTCACCGGCCGTGCCGATCTCGAGCGAGGTGGCGTAGGCGACGGCTCCCCCGAGCAGCCCACCGATGCCGTTCGCGATCTGGCCGGTCTTGGGCGCCGCGGTGGCCCCGGGGTTGCCGATCGTGGGCTCTACCCGGGCACGGGGGAGCGCCTCGCGCAGGAAGCGGTCCTGGGCGCTGCCCGGCGGCTGATCCGACAGGGCCGTGACCTCACCCCGTGGGCCGTGCCCGGTGTGCAGGTCCACGGTGAACAGGCGCTCGACTTCACCCAGGTGGTCGACGACGACCTGCTCGAGGATGCGGTTCGACTCCTCGGTCCTCGCCCCGCCGTAGTGCAGTCCGTCGGGATGGCGGTACTGGCCCGAGGTGATGGCGGCACGCACCCAGGGCATCCCCCGCTCGGCGACCACCGCCACGGCCCGGCTGAGCAGGTCGTCCACGGAGGGCATGGTCGGGGTGTCGGGGCAGGCCAGGGGGTGCAGCTCGTCGTAGGCGTCGTTGGGTGGCGGCTCGTGCTGGTCTCGGCGCCAGTTGCGGTTGAGGTCCACGTTGGACTCGTTCTGTCGCCGCCACCAGGCCATGCCCCAGGGGTTCACGGCGTGCACGAGGAGCACCGCGGTGTCCCCGGGCAGGGCCGCCGGGTCGAGGCGGTCGAGCAGGTCGCACTGCAACGCCGATCCGAGGAACCCCTCCACCCCGTGCACGCCGGACAGCACGAGCAGCGCCCGGCTCGGGCGGGCGGCACCCACGTGCACGACGTCGATCGTGAGCCGCTGACCCTCCGGCCCCCGGGCGGCGATCGGGTGGGAGCGACCCTGCAGGCCACGCCGGGCCAGCACGTGAAGGAACCGGGCCCGGCACTCGTCGTAGGTGAGCGGCAAGCGGTCTGCTCGGGCGTCGCCACCAGCGGTCACGGGCGGACCTCCACGTCGACGGTGAGGCCACGGACCCCGGTGGGCCGGTCGAACGGCAGAGCGCCGAGGTCCACGTTGCCCCCGGAGAGGATCACCCCGACCTCCCCCGGAGGGAGCGTCCCCCGCCGGCCGGCGCGCACCACCGCGGCGAAGGCCACCGCCGCGCTCGGCTCCACGACCTGCTTCAGCGCTTCGAACACCACCGCCATGGCTTCGATGATCTCCTCCTCGGTCACAGTGACGATCTCCACGTCGTGGTCGGCGAGGATCGCGAGCGTTCGCTCGCTCAGCACGGCCAGCAGGCCGTCGGCGATCGAGGTGGTGTTGTGCTCGGTGACGAGCCTGCCGGCGGCGAGGGAGCGACGGGCGTCGTCCACGCCGACCGGCTCCGCCCCGACGACGACGATCGCCGGGTCCACACCGTGGGCGGCGATCGCGGTGCCGCCGAGCAGCCCGCCACCACTCACCGGTGCCACGACGCTGCGCACGCTCGGCACCTGCTCGAGCAACTCGAGGGTGGCGGTGCCCTGGCCGGCGATGACCGCCGGATGGTCGTAGGGGTGGATCTCGACCGCCCCGGTGCGCTCGAGGACCTCGGCAAGGATGGCCTCGCGAGCCGCCAGGGTCGGCTCGCACAGCACCACGGTCGCGCCGTGCGCCTGCGTCGCCGCGCGCTTGACCTCGGGGGCGTCGGCGGGCATGACCACCCAACACGGGATCCCCCGGGTGGCGGCCGCCAGGGCCAGCGCCGCGGCATGGTTCCCCGAGGAGTGGGCCGCCACACCGCGGGCGGCCGTCGCGGCGTCGAGGGCCTGTACGGCGTTGGTGGCCCCGCGGTACTTGAAGGCGCCCCCCCGCTGGAGGTGCTCGCACTTGAACCACACCGGCCTGCCCACGAGGGCGTCGATGGACGCACTGCGCAGCACCGGGGTGCGACGGACGAACCCGGCGATGCACACCGCCGCCCGACGGACGTCGTCGATCCCCGGCAGCACGGTCCCACGCACGCGCCGTGCCTACCACGATCCGCGATCACGACGACAGCCGTTCCGCTCGCTAGGTTTCGCCGGTGCGATCGGAACTGGAGCTGCTGGGACTGCGAGCCGCCGATGAGCCCGACCGCTGGCGCCTCGAGGTGCTCGATCGGCTCACCCGGCTCGACGGTCGTCTCTACGGTGGTGCCGCCATCGCGGCGTCGGTGGCGGTCGCCGAAGCCCTCCCCATCCCTTGTTGAGCACGACCGCATCCGACGCCGACAGCCGCGCCCGGAGGTGGGGACGAGGGCGGGCGCGGGGACGCCGGGAGCGGACGTGGCGCCGGCCGGGCACGCTGCCACACTGAGCCGGTGAGCCGACTCGAGCGGCACCAGGTGTGGGTCTACCTCGCCGCCATCGCGGTCGGCCTCGGCGTCGGGCTCGCGGCACCCCGGCTCGGGGAGGCATTGGAGCCGGCGGTGTGGCCGACGCTCGGGGTGCTGCTGTACGCCACCTTCCTGCAGATGCCGCTCGCACACGTGCCATCCGCCGTGCGCGACGTGCGGTTCCTCGCCGCGGTCGTGCTCACCAACTTCGCCGTGCTCCCCCTCGTCGTGTGGGCGCTGCTGCCCCTGACCCCCGATGATCCGGCGGTGCGCCTCGGGGTGGTGCTCGTGCTGGTGGTCCCCTGCACCGACTGGTTCCTCACCTTCAGCCACCTCGGTGGCGGTGACACCCGCCGTGCCCTGGCCGTGACCCCCGTCGTGCTGGGCGTGCAGCTCGTGCTGCTCCCGGTCTACGTCCGCGCCTTCACCGGCGAGTCCTTCGCCGAGCTCACCGGGGTGCGCACCGCCGTGACCGTGTTCGTGACCCTCATCGTCATCCCCCTGGCGGCGGCGTGGCTCACCGAGCGCCGGGCCGAACGCCACAAGCCCACGGCCCGGCTGCTGGCCCGCGCCTCGTCGTCGCCGGTGATGCTGGTCGCCATGGTCGTGCTGCTCATCGCCGCCTCCCAGGCGTCGGTCGTGACCGACTCGGGCCGGGTGCTGGTCCGGGTCGGCGCCGTGTACGTGGCGTTCCTGGCCGCCGCGCTGCTGGTCGGTCGTGCCATCGGCGGCGTCGTGCGGCTGCGGCCCGCCGCCACCCGCACGTTGATCTTCAGCGCCGGCACCCGGAACTCGTTCGTGGTGCTGCCGCTCGCGCTCGCCCTTCCCGGTGACTGGTCGCGCGCCGCGGTGGTCGTGGTGTTCCAGTCCCTCGTGGAACTGCTCGGCATCGTCGCCTACCTGCGGGTCGTCCCCCGGATCACCCCCGGGGACGACCCTGTCACCTCATCCCCTCCGCCGGGTTCTCCTCGGGCGGCAGCGGCGTCCCACTGCTGGCCCAACGGCGGAGCCGGTCGGGGTCACACGTGGGACACAGGTGAACCACCCGCACCGACGTGATGGACAGTTGGGTGCCCCTGGCCTTCTCCCACACCGCCTGCGCCGCCGGGACCACGTCGGTCGAGTCACAGGTGGGGCACCGGGGCCGACCGTCCCGGATCCACGAGGCACCGCAGGCTTCGCAGGTGACCTCGATACCGGCGTCGACGGGGCGACCGCTGAGGTGCTCGTCGGTCCTGCACACCGGACAGGTCAGATCGTCGGACATCACGCTCCTTTCCGGCGGAGCTGGGCGATCGCACGCTGCTGGCGCTGCCACAGTGCCGGGCTGAGTGACACATGGTAGGTGTGCGGGTTGATGAGCCGTCGCACCCGGGTGTCGAGCTCGTCCACGTCACGGGCCCGACGCTCGATGATGGCCTCGAGTGTCGGGCGTTGCCCCTGCCGGGCGCGCCCGGCCCAGACCAGCTCGTGGAGCTCCTCCCAGCCGACCATCTCTTCCCGCCGCAGCGTGCGGGAAACCTCGGCGCGGAACGGGTGACGTAGGAGCTGCTCGTCACTTTCGGCGAACGGCTCCTCGTCGTCACACATGAGCAGGTCGGCCACGGCACGGCCTCTCCGGTCCCGCAGGCGGAACGTGCGGTTCGGCCCGACGACAGGGATCTTGGCGGCGGACTCGGACAGCTCGAGCGCCGGTGACGAGCCCCGCGCCCGTCGCCCACCGCGGTGAGCTTGTAGACGCCGTCGAGACCCGAGTTGCCCGCCGAGGTGATCAGGCGCGTCCCCACCCCGTAGACGAGCCGGCGCCGGATGGACGCCGGGTCGAGGCCCTCGCGTCGGGCCTCGACGTCGATCTGGGTGAGGATCTGCCAGATCGTGAGCTCGTCGAGCTCGCCCGACAGCACGATGGAGGCCCGATCGAACCCGGCGGCGTCGAGCAGGAGGGCTGCCTGCACGCTCAGGTGGGCGAGATCACCGGAGTCGAGGCGCACGCCGACCGGCTCGAAGCCGGCATCCCGCAGTTCGCGGAACACCGTGATCGCGTTGGGCACGCCGGAGCGCAGCGTGTCGACCGTGTCCACGAGCAGGACGCACTCGTCGGGATAGGCCCGTGCGAAGGCCCGGAACGCGACGATCTCCCCTCGCGACGGCCCCTCGGGCGCTCCTCCGCCGTACAACGCGAGGTAGGTCTGTACCATCGAGTGCGAGTGCGTGCCCCGGGGCTCACGGCCGAGCGCGACGGCGGCCTGCACGTTCGAGGTGGCGACACAGCCGCCGATGAGCGCGGCTCTCGCCCCCTCGTCGACGCTCGGACCGTGCCCACGACGCATGCCGAACTCGAGCACCGGCGAGCCGCCGACGGTGTCGACGATGCGCGCTGCTTTGGTGGCGATCAGCGTCGGGTAGTCGCACACGTTCAACACGTAGTGATCGGTGAACAGGGAGCTGCGCCGCCCGCAGGACGACCCCGTTCCCCTCATGGACCGGCGCGCCCGACCAGCACGACCCCCGCCGTGGCGAGCTCCTCGGCGGCCCGCTCCCCGTCACCGGGTCGCAGCTCCACCGCCCGGGTGGCGGACCACAGCACCGACGTGGTGAACCCGGCACGGCGGGCGTCGAGCGCTGTGGCCTTCACGCACACGTCGGCGGCGAGCCCACACACCACGACCCCTTCGACGCCCCGTTCACGCAGGAACCCCGCGAGCCCCGTCGGGGTCGTGGTGCCGGTAGCCGGGTCCTCGACGTGAACGCCGAGTAGCCGTCCTGTCCGCCGGTCCCCTTGCGCAGGACCAGGTCGGCGTCACGGCTCAGCAACGGGTGCAACCGAGCCCCCCAGGTCCCCCGGACGCAGTGGACCGGCCAGGTACCGCCGTCGGTCACGAAGTGGGGGGTGCGCTCGGGGTGCCAGTCCTGGGTGAGCACCACCGTGGCCCCGGCCGAGCGGGCCGCTTCGCTCTCGTCGTTGATCGGCCCGACGATCGCTTCACCACCGCGCACGTACAACGAGCCCGCCGAATCCGCGAAGTCGTTCTGGACGTCGACCACGACGAGAGCGGTCCGGCGCCGTAGGAGCCCAACCCTTCGGTCACGGCACCGAGCCTAGGCGGCAGGACCTCGACCCGCCGAGGGCCGTCGGTAGCGTCTCGCACGGTCGTCGACGGACCGCCAGCCGGTCACTCCCCGCTCGGCACCGGAGCCGGGTAGGGATCGATGGTCGGCGGCAGATCACAGGTGTCACCCACTCCCCGGCCGTCGAAGACCCGCCAGAGGTGGTCGCCGACGATGGAGCACGTATTGCGGCAGACCGTGATCGCGACACGACTCGCTGGCGCCGCCGGCTTCGATCCGCGGCGCGCGTCGTGCTCCCAGCTGCGACCGACGGACCGAACGGCGGGCCGAGATCCGCAAGCGCCACCCGTTCATCGTCAGGGTCAGCGGTAGCGCGAGATCGCGAAGGACTCCCCGAACTTCGCGCCCACACCCGTGCGGAGCCGCGGCCAGCAGGCGACGGCCTCGCGCCCCGTACTTCGAGCCTTTGTACGATCCCGGCATGACGCGGGAGCTCTCCACTGTCACCCTCGACGGCGGACTGACGCTCTCGTACGCGGAGCAGGGCGACAAGTCGGGTCCGGGACTGGTGCTGCTGCCGGGACCCACGGATTCACGGTGCTCGTACGAGCTGGTTCTCGAGGAGCTTCCACGGTCGATCCGGACCGTCGCCGTATCGCAGCGCGGGCACGGCGACTCTGACAAGCCAGCCACCGGCTATCGGGTGGAGGACTTCGCCACCGACGTCGTGGCCCTAATGGACGCCCTCGCTATCGATCGGGCCGTCCTGGCTGGCCACTCGGGCTCGTGCCTCGTCGCTCGCCGTGTCGCAATCGATCGGCCCGAGCTAGTCGCCGGACTGGTGCTCGAAGCGTCACCAACCACACTCCGCGGCCACGCGGGGCTCACGGAGTTTGTTGACTCGGTCGTCTCAGGTCTGGAGGACCCGATCGACCCCGACTTCGCCCGGTCCTTCATGGTCGACACCTCCTCCTCCGAGGTCGAACCCGACGTGCTCGATCGCCTCGTGGGCGAGCTCCTGAAGGTGCCTGCGCGCGCCTGGCGTGAGATGTTCGCGGCGCTGCTGCACTACGACGACCTAGCCGAGCTCGGCAGCATCACCGCACCAACCCTGTTGATCTGGGGCGACGCCGACGGGGTGATCGACCGCGGCATGCAAGACACGCTGGCAGCGCGCCTGCCGCGCAGCGACTTGGTCGTATACCCGGGCGTCGGGCACACCCCGCGATGGGAGGACCCATCGCGCTTCGCTGCCGACCTGGCCGCATTCGTCGACCGTTCACTGCCGCGCCAAACCTGATGCCTCCGCGCGAGCAGATGGCCGAACCGGCGATCGTGAGCCTTAGCGATGACCGGTACACGCGAAGGACTCCCACCAGCGAGCTGCGCCGGGCCGGCCCTCGGATCAACAACAAGCGCATCCAGCGTCTCTGGCGCGAGGAAGGACTGCGGGTGCCCTACAAGAAGCGCAAGAAGCCCTACCGCGGGATCGGCACCGCCGTCGGTGCTATGTGCCCGATCCGACCGAACGTGTTGTGGGCGTTGGACTTCCAGTTCGACACCAGCGCCGATGGCCGCACTCTCAAGCTGCTCAACGTCGTCGACGAGTTCACCCGAGAATGTCCCGCCATCGTCGTGGACCGGCGCATCGACGCCGACCGCGTCGTCGCCACCCTCCGTGCCACCGCGGCGGTGCGCGGCTTCCCCGCGTACCTGCGCTTCGACAACGGGCCCGAGTTCATCGCCCAAGCGGTCGCGGACTGGTGCCGGTTCAACGGGGTGAACACCATCTTCATCGACCCCGGCTCACCCTGGCAGAACGCCTGGATCGAGTCGTTCAACAGTCGTCTGCGCGACGAGCTGCTCAACGGCTGGCACTTCGACAGCCTCCTCGAAGCCCAGGTGCTCATCGAGGACTGGCGGATCGACTACAACACCAACCGACCCCACAGCGCCCACGGCGACCTCACCCCCAGCGAGTTCGCCCAGGCCTGGACCACCCGACACCAACCAGCACTCGCATAGCAGCTGGACCACCCATCGGGGCCCGCTCAGGCGCGCCTGGTGCTCCCGGCCAGCCCGTGTTGTTGGACGTCGAACCGGGCGGGGACGAGTCCCATGACGCGTGGGCTGGGTTCCTCGAGGACCTCAAGGCCCGGGGCCTGCGAGCGCCACTGCTGGTCATCTCCGATGGCGCATCTGGCCTGTTGGGCGCCGTCGAGCACAAGGTTGCCCACCGCGCTGCGGCAACGGTGTCTGATCCACCGGGCCCGCAACGTGGCCGCCAAGGTGCCCGCCGAG
>NZ_JACFSZ010000032.1 GCF_014805525.1 Rhabdothermincola sediminis
GTCAAGGTCATCGGCCGGCTCCCCGGCGAGGCATCGTGCCTGTCGCTCGTGTGGGCCGTGCTCGACCGTGCCTCACGCGGCTGGCGCGGCCTCACCTACACACCCGCCATCACCCGCCACCTCACCGAGCTCCGCCATCAGCTCGACAGCTCCGCCGACACCATCGACGACCAGTCCGGCCAAGCCGTCACACCCGCCGCGCAACACGACCATCGGAGCCTGCACCCCAGCCGCTGCTACACCAAACCTGGGACGCCACCCGGCTCGATCGTGCCCCGCGGGCTCGATCGTGCCCTGCGGGGTGGTGTAGGTGGGCGCCTTCGTGATCGTCGACGGCGTCGGTCAGTGTGTTATGCGGTGATGGTGAGGGGTGCCTCTTCGATGGTGGGGACGGGTTTGCCGGTCTTGGCCATGGACTGTTCGCTGAGGTGGCGGCGTTCGGCGACGGCGCATTCGTCGTGGGTCTCGACGAGCACGGCGGTGACGAGCTGGACGACGGTGGCGTCGTTGGGGAAGATGCCCACGACGTTGGTGCGTCGCTTGATCTCGCCGTTGATCCGCTCGAGGGGGTTGGTCGACCGGATCTTGCGGCGGTGCGCGACGGGGAAGCCGGTGAAGGCGAGGAGGTCCTCGGCGGCGTCGCGGAGCATGGCGGCGACGTCGGGGAACTTGGCGGCGAGCATGCGGGCGACCTCGTCGAGCTGGCTGCGGGCATGGGCGGCGTCGGGCTGGGCGAACACGGTGCGGATGGCGGCAGCGACCATCTCAGCGGATGCCTTCGGGACGCGGGACAAGACGTTGCGCATGAAATGGACGCGGCAGCGTTGCCAGGCGGCGCCGACGAGCATCGCGCCGATGGCGGACTTGAGGCCGAGGTGGTGGTCGCTGATCACGAGCTGCACGCCGGTGAGGCCTCGGGCGCGCAGGCCCTTCAGGAACGCCGTCCACAAGGCGCCATCTTCGCTGTCACCGACGTCGATGCCGAGCACTTCCCGGTCGCCGGTTGCGGTCACGCTGGTGGCTATCACCACGGCCCGCGACACCACCCGGCCGCCGACGCGGCCCTTGACGTAGGTGGCGTCGAGGAACACGTAGACGAACTCGGTGTGATCCAGCGGCCGGTCCCGGAACGCCTCGAGGTCCCGGTCGAGCTGCGAGCAGATGCGGCTGACCTCGCTCTTGGAGATCCCGCTGCCGACACCGAGCGCCTTCACCAGGTCGTCGACCTTGCGGGTGCTGACACCATGCACGTAGGCCTCCATCACCACGGCATAGAGCGCCCGGTCGATGCGCCGGCGGCGCTCGAGCAGGCTCGGCAAGAAGCTGCCCTGGCGGAGCTTGGGGATCTCCAGCTCGACATCACCGGCAGGTGTCGACAGCAGCCTCGGGCGACGCCCGTTGCGCTGGGCGGTGCGCGTCTCGGTCCGCTCGAACGGCGCCGCACCGATGAACGCAGTCGCTTCGACCTCGATGAGCTGCTGGAGGATCCACTCCAGCGACGCGCGGATCGTGCCGGTCACCTCGCCGGCCTTGCGCGCGGCGAGCAGTTCGGACAGGTCATGATCGGTCAGGGTCACCGGCGTGTCTCCTTCGTTGTGATCCCAGCAGGAACACCTCGAAGATCACGCCGGTGACCCACCCCAGTGGTGGACCCTCACCCTCCTACACCACCCCTCGGGACGTCCCCTCGTGGTCGATCCCTTCCACGTGGTGCGCCTGGCCAACACGCCGGTCACCCGCTGTCGTCAACGCGTCCAGCAAGAGACCCTCGAGCACCGCGGATGGAAGGGCGACCCGCTTTATGACATCCGCAAGCTGTTGCTGCTCGGCGCCGAACGAGTCGACGAGCCCGGCTGGGATCGCCTCCACACGGCGCTGCGCGCCGGTGACCCCGACGGGCACGTCACCGACTGCTGGGTCGCCAAGGAGAAGATCCGAGCTGTGTACGCCACCGACAACTCACACTTAGCCGCCGAACTATCCGACGACACCATCGCCTGGTGCACCGAACCCGAAGCCGGCCCCGAACTGCGCCGCCTCGTCAAGACCCTGCGACGGTGGCGCACCGAGATCCTCGCCCACCACCACACCGGCGCATCCAACGGGCCGGTCGAAGCAGCCAACCTGCTCATCAAGCAGGTCAAACGCTCCGGGCGAGGGTTCCGCAACGCCAACAACTACCGGCTCCGCATCCTGCTCGCCGGCGTCGCCAACCCCCTGCGCGAGACTCACACCGTCACGAGACTCCGACCCCGCCATCCCAGCCTCGTCGCGTAGGGCCGCATAAGGCGGTGGCCTGTCCGAAAACCACACCGTTGACCGGCTCTCGCCTGAGGTGTCCGCGCCTCCGAAGCAGGGACCCGGTGGTAGCGCTGGGCCCTGGTCCACGCACATGGCCAGGTAGACGCCCACAGATGGGTCGTAGCCTGCGCCCTCGACCCGTATCGTCGCCCCTGCGGGGTCGAGCCCTCGAGCCGGCATCACCGTCAGTTGCTGCCCGTTCGGGCCGAGCGCGCTACGGCTCCCGCCCGGCCCGTCGATCGGAGCCGACCCACCTTCACCACCGTTGGCATCCGGCGGCGGTGGAGGCGGGTCCTCGCCGCCCCCACCGGGAGGCGGTGGCGGTGGCTGCTCACCCGAGCGGGACTCGACCACAGCCTCCACGCTTACCGGGTCGAGTGGGGTACCCGCCGGGTAGAAGCCGGAGAACGCGCTCGCGCCCTCTTCGGTCAGAGTCGCTGGGATGGCGGTCCAGCGACGGAGCTGGCCCTCAGCGACCGGCACCACCGACGAGAGGTCCAGCGTGGCGAACACCACGTCGTCGACACTCGCCGGTGCTCCACCGGCCAACGATCGGCTCGTGACGTCGACGATCAACTCGCCCCGGGTGCTCGAGATCACGACCCTGGGCTCGGACAGACGCAGCTCCAGTTGGCCGTCGTGCCCCCGGAATCGCAACCAGCCCGCCCCATGGATCTCGTGCGAGCCAGCGGCCCTGATCGACCCGCCTACGACAGGGAAGGTCCCCACGCCTGCCCCGTCGACGCTCGTGCCGTCCCCCGCGTCGATCGAGCCGTGCGCGATCGGACCGGTGAGGTAGGAGCGGAACGAGCTACGCACGCCCCAGGTCACCGATCCGCCGACGATCGCTGCTGCAGGTGCGTCAGCGTGAGCGCTGGTGGCAGGCACCGCCATGCCTGCCACCAGAAGCCCCCCGAGCACGAGCACCACGGCCCCCTCGCCCTCGACCTCGACGGCGAGCTCGTCGAGCTCGACCTCAACCCGCTCCTGGTGCGCCCGAAGGGACGGGGCGCGGTCGCCCTCGACGCGCTCGCCGTGCCGGGCCGGGGGGCGTCCGCCCGGCAGTGACGCGTTCGGGGGGTTGATCCCCGGGTGGGAGCACTGTGTAGTTTTGTTACGAATCATTTGCTCAGCTCGCCACGCGGCGGATCCGGAGAGAGGAGAGAGGGAGGCGGGCCATGACCGCACCGCACGACCACCCACACCCCCGGCGCTCCCGCGCCACCCGACGGGTCGCCCTGGCGCTCACCGCCCTGCTCGTGGCCGGCCTGGCGGCGCTCGCCCCCGGATCCCCGGCGCAGGCGTCGGGACCGGCGGTGGCTTCGGTCGGGGACGTGTCGGTCGTCGAAGGTGACACCGGCACCCGGGTCGTCAAGGTGCCTGTCACCCTCACCAACCCCGCCACCACCGCGTCCACCGTCGCGTTCGCGGTGACCGCCGGCAGCGCGGACGGCACGGACCTGGTGCTGCGCACCGGCACTCTCAAGTTCACGCCGAACATCACCGGCGAGACCAAGACCGCTGGCGCCATCGCCGTGAAGATCACCGGCGACACCACCGTCGAGGGCGACGAGACCTTCACCGTCACCCTCACCGGCGCCACCGGCGGCATCACCCTCGGCGACACCACCGGCGTGGGCACCATCGTCGACGACGACCCCGGTCCCGGCGGTCCGGTCGTGTCGGTCGCCGACACCACCATCGTCGAAGGCGACACCGCCCGCACCCCCACCACCACCAACAACGTGGCGGTGGCCGTCACCCTGTCCGAACCCGCCCCCGGCCCGCTCGACGTGGTCGCCACCGTCGCCGCCGGCACCGCCACCACCGGGGCGGACTTCAAGAAGGCCTACACCAAGACCGTCACCTTCAAACCCGGCCAGACCACCAAAGCCGTGTCCGTCGGTGTGCTGCCCGACACCACCCCCGAAGCCGACGAGACCGTCACCGTCACCCTCACGTCCCCCAGCCCCGGGCTGACCATCGGCGCCGCCACCGCCACGGTCACCATCCGCGATGACGACACCCCACCCACCAGCGGCACCCTGTGGGCCTGGGGCTACAACGGCGACGGGCAGCTCGGCACCGGCGACACCACCGACCAGACCTCCCCCGTCCAGATCGGCACCGGCACCGACTGGGCGTCGGTCACCGCCGGCGACTCCCACACGGTCGCCATCCGCACCGACGGCACCCTGTGGGCCTGGGGCCGGAACGGCTACGGGCAGCTCGGCACCGGCGACACCACCAACCGGACCTCCCCCGTCCAGATCGGCACCGGCACCGACTGGGCGTCGGTCACCGCCGGCTACTACCACACGGTCGCTGTCCGCACCGACGGCACCCTGTGGGCCTGGGGCTGGAACCTCTTCGGGCAGCTCGGCACCGGCGACACCACCAACCGGACCTCCCCCGTCCAGATCGGCACCGGCACCGACTGGGCGTCGGTCACCGCCGGCTACTCCCACACGGTCGCCATCCGCACCGACGGCACCCTGTGGGCCTGGGGCTACAACAGCGACGGGCAGCTCGGCACTGGCGACTACACGAGCCACGCCTCCCCCGTCCAGATCGGCACCGGCACCGACTGGGCGTCGGTCACCACCAGCTACCTCCACACGGTCGCTGTCCGCACCGTGTGACGTCAGCTCCTGACCCCGGTCCCCTCGCCCGCCGGCTCGACGGGACGGGCGAGGGGACCGCCCCGACGAGCCCGTCGGCGCCGCAAGGCCCCCGAGCAGGTCCCCGCGGCTGACGGAAGAAACCCCCGTCAGCCGCGGACCCGGCCGAGCCGGTCGAGCAGGTCGGCGGCCCCCATGGGGCGGGCGAGGTGGAAGCCCTGGGCGAGCTCGCACCCCAAGGCGGCGAGGGCCTCCACCTGCTCGGCCCGCTCCACCCCCTCGGCCACCGTGGCCAGCCCGAGCACCCGGGCCACCTCCACGATCGCCCCGGTGATGGCCCGGTCCGCGGCGTCGTCGTCGAGGCCCTCCACGAACACCCGGTCGATCTTGAGCACCTCCACCGGGAAGTGCTTCAGGTACGCCAGCGACGAGTGCCCGGTACCGAAGTCATCCAGCGCGAGGCGCACCCCGAGAGCGCGCAGCGCGGCCAGCGTCGAGGTGGTGGCCTCGGCGTTGACGAGCAGCGCTTCCTCGGTGAGCTCGAGGTGCACCCGCGCCGGCTCCACCCCGGTGAGGTCGATCACCTCGCGCACCATCGGCACCAGGCCCGGATCCGCGAGCTGCCGCGCCGACAGGTTCACGAACACCGGCGGGCCCGATCCACCCCCGGCGTCGGAGGGCACGGCGGCGACCAGCCGGGCACGCCTCGGTCAGCACCCGCTGTCGTTGACCACCTGGAAGCGGTCCACGTCGAGGAACAGCACCGCCGCCGGCACCGGCACCTCGCCCCGGCCACCGGTCACCCGGACCTCCAGCCGCCCTGCCACACCTCCCCCCGCACGGCTGCCGGGATCGCCTCGGTCTCGAGCATCCGCCACGATCCAGGGCTGAACAGCGACGCCGCCACCGCGGTAGCCGGATCGTCGCCGGGTACCGGTCCCAGCGCGGCGCGGGCGGCCCGGTTGAGGTGGACGGTCCGGCCGGCGGGTTCCACCACCACGACGAGATCTCCGATCGCGTCCAGGACGGCCTCGAGCACCGAGGGGTCGAGGGCGGTCGCACGCGCACCGGGGTCAGGTCGGGCGGCCATGACAGGGCCCAACGCTGGGCGTGGCCGTCGACCCGGAAGGGGACCGCGGATCGTGGCAGACCGGCCACACCCGCCGAGCCGCGCACCACCGGGCGGGGCGCCTGCTCATCGGCCGCAGGTCCCGGCCGGCGATGCGTGCGGCCGAGGCCCGTCAGGGGTCGGGCCTGCCCGTTCAGCCCTCCCCGAGGCGACCCTCCGAGTCCTCGGCCGCCGCACCGAAGATCGCCTTGGCCATGAGGTCGGAGCGCGACGCCAAGGCGATCCTGGCCGCCTACGGCATCCCCACCCCCCGGGAGGTGCTGGCCGGCACCGCCGCCGAGGCCGCCCGGGGGGCCCGGTCGATCGGGTTCCCGGTGGTGCTCAAGGCCTGCGGGCCGACCCTCGCCCACAAGTCCGACCTCGGCCTGGTCCGGGTCGGGTTGGGCTCGGCCGCCGAGGTGCGCGCCGCCCACCGGGCGATCACCGAGGCCGCCACGGACGCCGGGCTCGCGCTCGACGGGGTGCTCGTCGCGGAGCAGGTCACCGACGGCGTCGAGACCGTCGTGGGCGTCGCCCCCGACCCCCTGTTCGGGCCCGTGGTCATGGTCGGCCTCGGCGGCGTGTTCGTCGAGGTGCTGCGCGACGTGGCCTTCCGGGTGCCCCCGTTCGGGCGTGACGAGGCCCGCCGGATGCTCACCGAGCTGCGGGGGTTCCCGCTGCTGGCCGGGGCACGGGGCCGACCCCCCGCCGACGTGGGCGCGCTCGTGGACGTGGTGCTGCGGGTGCAGCGCCTCGCCCTCGACCTCGACGGCGAGCTCGTCGAGCTCGACCTCAACCCGCTCCTGGTGCGCCCGAAGGGACGGGGCGCGGTCGCCCTCGACGCGCTCGCCGTGCCGGGCCGGGGGGCGTCGGCCCGGCAGTGACGCGTTCGGGGGGTTGATCCCCGGGTGGGAGCACTGTGTAGTTTTGTTACGAATCATTTGCTCGGCTCGCCACGCGGCGGATCCGGAGAGAGGGGAGGCGGGCCATGACCGCACCGCACGACCACCCACACCCCCGGCGCTCCCGCGCCACCCGGCGGGTCGCCCTGGCGCTCACCGCCCTGCTCGTGGCCGGCCTGGCGGCGCTCGCCCCCGGATCCCCGGCGCAGGCGTCGGGACCGGCGGTGGCCTCGGTCGGGGACGTGTCGGTCGTCGAAGGCGACACCGGCACCCGGGTCGTCAAGGTGCCCGTCACCCTCACCAACCCCGCCACCACCGCGTCCACCGTCGCGTTCGCGGTGACCGCCGGCAGCGCGGACGGCACGGACCTGGTGCTGCGCACCGGCACTCTCAAGTTCACGCCGAACATCACCGGCGAGACCAAGACCGCCGGCGCCATCGCCGTGAAGATCACCGGCGACACCACCGTCGAAGGCGACGAGACCTTCACCGTCACCCTCACCGGCGCCACCGGCGGCATCACCCTCGGCGACACCACCGGCGTGGGCACCATCGTCGACGACGACCCCGGTCCCGGCGGCCCGGTCGTGTCGGTCGCCGACACCACCATCGTCGAAGGCGACACCGCCCGCACCCCCACCACCACCAACAACGTGGCGGTGGCCGTCACCCTGTCCGAACCCGCCCCCGGCCCGCTCGACGTGGTCGCCACCGTCGCCGCCGGCACCGCCACCACCGGGGCGGACTTCAAGAAGGCCTACACCAAGACCGTCACCTTCAAACCCGGCCAGACCACCAAAGCCGTGTCCGTCGGTGTGCTGCCCGACACCACCCCCGAAGCCGACGAGACCGTCACCGTCACCCTCACGTCCCCCAGCCCCGGGCTGACCATCGGCGCCGCCACCGCCACGGTCACCATCCGCGATGACGACACCCCACCCACCAGCGGCACCCTGTGGGCCTGGGGCTACAACGGCGACGGGCAGCTCGGCACCGGCGACACCACCGACCAGACCTCCCCCGTCCAGATCGGCACCGGCACCGACTGGGCGTCGGTCACCGCCGGCGACTCCCACACGGTCGCCATCCGCACCGACGGCACCCTGTGGGCCTGGGGCCGGAACGGCTACGGGCAGCTCGGCACCGGCGACACCACCAACCGGACCTCCCCCGTCCAGATCGGCACCGGCACCGACTGGGCGTCGGTCACCGCCGGC
>NZ_JACFSZ010000033.1 GCF_014805525.1 Rhabdothermincola sediminis
TGCACAATGCCGCCGCGTCGAGCAACTCACGATCCGGGCGAGACGTCCCTTGCATCGGCCCATTCTTTTCGATCCACGCCCCCAACGCGAATCGACCCGCCCACCCGATTGCTCAGCAGTCTCCTAGGCGCGGGTGGCCCGAACTAGGGGCGGGTGGCCCGATGGCCGACGTGCGCCGACGTGCGCCAGGTCAACCGCACTGATGCTGCGGGGCGGGCTCAGGGAGGACGCGTTGTGCCATGCGCTGCGCGGGCGGCGATTCGGGGAGGCCCGCCGCATCGGCAAGCTGGTGCTGCTCGACAGCGACGACGGGCCGACGCTCGGCCTGCATTCGGGATGACTGGCCTGCTCGACATCGACGGCACCAGGGCGATCGAAGAGCTGATGTACGCGACCCGGAGCCGGGAGCCGCGCTGGGTGCGGTTGATCGTGGCGTTCGCCGACGGGGGTGGGTTGGTGTGCACGACCCGCGAACACGACCGCCTCCCGTAGCCGCTCACCCCGTGGCGTTCGCCGACGGGGGTGGGTTGGTGTGCACGACCAGCGGCGGCTCGGTGGGTCCCACACCGGTGACCTCCAGGCGCAGCGACGGGTCGGGGGTCGCTGCCCGCGCGACGGGGCCCCACTCGTGCGCCGGGTGGTCGCGGGGCGCACGACGTTGTCGTGTCCGTCGCACCATCGGTAGGCGATGACCGGGAGGCGAGCGGTCGGGGTAGGGTGAGCGAGGCAGCGGGTGGAGCACGGTCGCCGAGCGGAGTTCATCGCGTGAGCACACACCGAACCGAGGCCCGAATGCTGCGAGCTGGGCTGCTGGCGGTGCCCCTCGTCGTGTTGGCGGTGGTCTGGGGCCTCCCGAGCGCCTCCGCGCAGGACGATTCGACCACCACCTCGTCCACGGCGACCACGGCTACGACTCCAACGACCGCGGTCACGACCTCGACCACGGAGCCTGCGACCACCACCACGAGCCGGCCCCGTACCACCACCACCAGGCGCTCGACGCCGAGCAGCACCGCGTCGACCACCACGACCACCACCGTGGTCACCACCACGACCACCGGTGGGCAGGACGCCACGTCGACGACGACGCTGCAGCGGTTCCTCATCCCCGACGACACGGTGGCGCCCCGCGCCGAGCCGGCCGAGTCGTCAGGCAGTGGCGGCCTCAGCACCGACACCAAGCTCACGCTGGTGGTGGTCGGGTTGCTGCTCGTGGCCTCGGTCATCGGGACGCTGACCTGGCTGTACTGGCGTCACACCCGCCCCGCGCCCTACCTCGACGCGCTCGACGTCCTCTCGGAGGTGAAGGACCACGGCGCCGCCGCGGCCACCGCCCTGGCGACCACGCGGCCCACGGTGAGCGACGCGCCGACCGCAGTGACCCCTGTCGTGGATGCCGGTCCAGCAGTCGGCAACCCGCCCGTCGAGCCCGTGCCGGGCGCCCCCACCTCGGCCGTGCGCATCCTCGGCCCGGTCGATCCGGATCGCGCCGGCACGAGTGGGGAGAGCGGCGGGTCCGGTGATCCGGCGCCGGGTGACCCGGCACCGGCGAGTTCGATGCCCGCGGGCTCGACCCCAGCGGATGAACCGACCGGCGAACCGGTCCCGCCGGCCACCGACCCGGCGGTGCAGCCCGCGGAGGTGCAGGATCCACCTCAGCTCGTCACGCTGGAGGACCTCTTCGGCCCGCAGGAGGACGAGCGCCCGCTGGTCTCCGGGCTCGGAGATCCGACCGACTTGTGGTCGGACGGGCCTGCGTCCGATCCCGGCCTGTCGCCCGGTCGGTCGGGGGACCGCTGACGCTAGCGTGGCCCGCATGGGCCACACCTTCGATGTCCAGGCGATGATCCAGCGGTTCCGTGACCGTGCCAACGCGGTGAAGAACCGTCCGCTCCCACCGATCGCGGGAGAGGAGCGCACCCGGTTCATCGAGCAGGCGCAGACCGACTACCAGGACTTCGCCATCATCGGGGACGCGGAGGGCGCCATCGAGGACGGGTTCCTGGTGCTGCGCGTCGATCTGCGGCCGCCCGAGCGGCGCGGCTGAGGTGGGGGACCCACAGCGGTTCGACGCCGCGATCGCTGCCATCGACCGGGCCAACGCCGAGGACCCTGAGACCCTGGAGCTGGACGGCCAGCGGCGCCCCAAGGAGCTGGTCCATGCCGAGCTGGTGACCAGATGGGTGCGCCGGCTCGATCCGGGCGCGAGCGAGCTCCAACTCCTGGCGGCACGCGCGCACCACCTGCGCCGCTGGGTGGTCCCCCGCGGGAGCTACCCGTCGGGGCGAGCCGGTTACCTGCGCTGGCGGCGTGATCAGGCCCGCCGGCAGGCCGAGGAGGTGGCGGTGATCCTCGCCGCGGCCGGCTACGACGATGCGGCCATCGCGCGGGTGCAGGGGATCATCCGCAAGGAAGGGCTGGCCACCGACCCGGCGGTGCAGACGCACGAAGATGCACTGTGCCTGGCGTTCCTGGAGACTCAGCTGGGGTCGTTGCTCGCCGATCTGGGTGAGGAGCGCACCGTCGAGGTGTTGGCCAAGACCGCCCGCAAGATGAGCGCCCGGGGGCTGTCCGAGGCCGCCAAGCTGCCGTTGCCTCCTGCCCACGCCGCCCTTCTCGGCCGGGCCCTTCAGGTCGCGGGAGCCCGAGCCGACAACTAGCGTGGCCCGGTTTCACGACAGGAGCACCGGGGCGAGGAGGGGAGATGCACTGCGACGCCTGCGGAGGTGAGAGCCCGGAAGGGTCGAAGTTCTGCGTGTACTGCGGGAACCGCTTGGCCGCGCAGGCGGAGTCGGCCGAGGCGAGAGAGGCGTCGGGGGAGCGCGGCGTGTCCGAGGAGGGCGGCGTGCCCGAGGAGGGCGGCGTGCCCGAGGAGGGCGGCCCGGCCGCGCCACCGCCGCCCCCACCCGCCGTCGAGGTCGCGCCACCACACCCACCCCCACCTCCGCCTCCGCCACCGCCATCGCCACCAGCTCCGGCGCCGGTGGCCGAGGCTCCGGCGCCGGTCGAGCTCGTGCCCCCGCCACCGCCCCCGCCGCCTGCTCCTGCCGATCCTGAGGTTGCCGAGCAGCCCGTTCCCGCCGATCCTGCGGTCGCCGACCAGCCCGAGGAGCCCGAGGAGCCCGAGGAGCCCGAGCAGCCCGAGCAGCCCGATGAGCCCGAGCAGCCCGAGCCGGTCGGGTACGCCGAGCCGGTCGAGCCCGAGCCAGCGGCACCGGAGGGCCCTTCCGACGTCGACGACAGCCTGGCGTTGCTCATGTCCGCGGCACAGCCGCCGGTCGCCGTGGATGACGACGACGCCCCCGTGCCGTCGATCGTGGTGGGCGGGGCGAGCGTGGCACCGCCGCCACCCCCGCCGATCGCGGCCGTAGCGCCCGTGGCACCTGCGCCACCACCGCCCGCGCCGGCATCGCCTGCGCCGCCCGCTCAGGGGGGAGCGGCGGCTCACCCACCCCCGGTCGTGGCTCCGCCACCTCCACCGCCGATCGAGGCCCCTCCACCCCCGCCGGCGCCGCCCCCCGGCGCGCCGCCACCGCCGGCACCGGTGGCCGCGGTCGCGGGAACGCCGCCGATCGGGGTCGCCCCGCCTCCGCCGGCCGACGCGCCACCGCCTCCACCGACGCCGCAAGCCCTCGCCCCGCCCGAGCCGGAGTCGCCCCTTGGCGTGGTGGACCCGTGGGATTTCGGCGCCGCCTACAACCGGATGTCGAGCAACGCGCAGCGCGCCGGTCGGGTGGCGGCGGCTGTCGCCACCGCCCTGCTCGCCGATGAGGAGACGGTCGAGTCGATCGTGCAGGGCCGCTACCAGAACCAGGCCGGGTTGATCGTGCTCACCGACCGGCGGGTGCTGATCGTCAACGACCACGAGTGGCGCCCGGACGTTCGGGTGGTGCCCATCGAGCCCGAGCTGGTGGTGCAGGGCTGGCAGGACGACCGCACGGCGTCGCTGGTGTTCGTGACCCAGGGCCAGAGTGTGACCGTGAGCCTGATCGTGGACCGGCCGCTCGCCCAGGAGATGGCCCAGAAGGTGCGGGCCAAGGTCGCCGCGTTGGGGAGCTGAACCTTCGCCGGGATGCCGGCGGGGTTGCTATCCTCACAGGTCCACACGCGGACGTGGCTCAGTTGGTAGAGCATCACCTTGCCAAGGTGAGGGTCGCGGGTTCGAGTCCCGTCGTCCGCTCCATGGGAACCCCCTGCCGGGCAGGGGGTCTCCTCGTCTCCGGCGACGATCTCGCCCCCCTGGCGGCCTGTGCGCTCAGGGGTGCCCTCGTGCTGGAACATGCGAATCGCCTCCTGGCGATCCGATGCGTTGAGCTTGTTGAGGATCGAGGCCACGTGCGTGCGCACCGTGACCGGCGCGACGTACAGGCGACGCGCGATCTGATCGGTGTGCAACCCTTGACGGAGCAGCTCGAGGACCTCGGCCTCACCGGGGGAGAGCGTCACCGCTCCCCGGTCGGTGACGTACACCCGGCGGCTGCGATCGGCGCGGAACTGCTCGATGATCCGCATCGCCAGCCCAGGGGACAGCGCGGGCTCGCCGGCGAGCACCGCGCGCAGCGCCTCCACCGTCGCGTCGGGGTGGGTGCCCTTGACCAGGTAGTCGGGGGCGCCGGCCCGCAGCGCGTCGAACAGGTGGTTGTCGTCGCGGGACACGGTGAGCATCACGACCGCGGTGTCGGGCAAGGCCTCGCTGATGGTCCGTGCGGCGTCGATGCCGCTGCCGGGCATCTGGATGTCGGGCAAGGCCAGGCCGCCGGCCGCGGCATGAAGGTCGCTCATCACGTGTTCTGGAGGTCTCTGTGCACCGGACGGTGATCATCGGTGCTCTCGTGGCGCTGCTGGTGCTGATCGGGGTGTCGTGCTCGTCAGAGGAGGGCACGAACGCGGGTCGGGGAGCTCGAGCTCGGTCGAGGTTGGGGCCGATGGCGTACAGCAGATCGAGGTGACGATCTCCGATGCGGGCTGCGAACCGCAGACGATCGTGGCCGGCGAGGGGCCGGCCTGCTTCACGGTGCGCAACGACGGTTCGAGCGCGGTCACCGAGTTCGAGGTCCTCGACGGCGGGCGCATCATCGGCGAGGCGGAGAACGTGTTCCCCAGGGTGGAGAAGGCGTTCTCGCTGAACCTGCAGCCCGGCACCTTCGTCACCTACTGCCCCAACGGCGGCATCGAGCGCGGCACCCTCGAGGTCGTCACCGGGGCCGGGTGACCCCGGCCGATTCCTACACGGGATCCCGGCGACTTCTGCCAAGACCCCTCGGGCGGAGGCGGCGCCCGGAATCGAACCGGGGTACGGGGCTTTGCAGTACCGATAGCGACCTGAAGAACTCCCTGGTCAGCGGCCCTTTTCTACCACCCCTGGGAGCGGGATGGGAGCGACCGGGGAGCAGAATGGCAGTTTCCGGCGGTGCGTGACGGCCAAGCCGTCGGCTCGCTACGAACTCGCCCACCAGCCGGCGCGTGTCAGTGCTCCGCGGGCGCTGGCGACGAATTGCTGGCGCCAGTTGCCGAGCGGAAACGGAAGCGCCTCGTCGTGCAGGACGCGCACGCCTGCCGCACGAAGTCCAGGTGCCACTAGGTCAAACACGACGCCATGACAGATGAGCACGCCAGTAGTCGGCGCAATGGCCTTTACGCGCTCCACGAGTTGGTGAACGCCCGCGCCGATGGCGCGGCGGCGTGCTGACATCGACCGCTTGTCGATCGGCTCATCGACAGCGTCGATGAGCCACACACCGTCCTCGCGCAGCCGATCGAGCAGCTTCTTTTTGCTCCTCGCGTCGAAACCTGGTTCGTGGCCGTAGAGGGCAGCGACCACGCCTCGGTAGAGGTTGTCGTGGGTCAGTTCAGGCGAGTAGAAGAACCGTCGCCTTCCTGAACCGGGGTCCGGCGGGGACTCCCCAATGAGCAGTAGGCGGACCGACGAGGGCCGATACTCCGCCCGGAGCTCCTCGTACCAGGCCAGGCCGCGCTCCGGCACTAGGACTGTGCTGAGCAAGGCGCCTTCGTGGGGTGGAGGGCGGCCGTCGGTCGTGGGAGGGGCGTCGTGTCGTCGGAGGGCGAGCGGGTCGCGGTGCGGGCAGATCGAAGGGCCGGGTTGAGGTGT
>NZ_JACFSZ010000034.1 GCF_014805525.1 Rhabdothermincola sediminis
TGGTGGCGGCGGCGGCCAGAACGCCGGCGCCAACTGGTCCTGGATCTGCGAGGGCTGGGACCGCGGTGGTGGTGGTGGCGGCGGCGGCGGCGCCGGCGGCGGCGGCCAGGGCGGCCAGGGCGGCACCGCGGGCGGAGGCTCGTTCGGCATCTACGCCTTCGACGCCACCGTCGTGGTGGACGCCACGGTGACCGCCAGCGCCGGCAATGGCGGCAAGGGCGGCAATGGTGGCAAGGGCGGCGACGGCGGCAACGGCGGCCCGGGTGGGCGCGGTGGGTCGGTGAGCAACGCCGGCAACGGCGGGGCACCGGTGGGCAACGCCACCCCGACCTTTGCCGGGCTCAACCTGTGCGGGCTGGGCTTGTACGCCTGCTTCCCGGACGGCGGCCCCGGCGGCGCCGGCGGTGGTGGCGGCGCCGGTGGCGGGGGTGCCGGTGGTGGCGGCGGCGCGGGCGGCCCGAGCGTGGGCATCTTCCACTCGGGCACCGGGTCGATCGTGAACGCCGCCGCCGCGGTGGCTGCCGCGGGCAGCGGTGGCGCCGGGGGCCTCAAGGGCGGCAACGGCCAGGCCGCGGCCGGTGGTGGCGGTGGCGACATCGCCTCCGGGGCCTGGACCACCGCACCCCGCGCCGGCGGGGCGGGCAACTCGGCCCCCGCCGGGGCGCTGGGCAACGACGGCAGCGCCGGGCAGAGCTGCAAAAGGCTGATCGCCGGGGTCTGCACGCCCTGACCGGTGGGGCCCAAGAGCGGGACCGGGCTGGCGGGGGAGGAGCTGGTGGGGAGGGGTGCGCCTCTCCCCACCAGGGGCACCGAGGGTCGGGTCGAGCTACGCGAGGTGCGTGCGTGGTGAGTCGCTCGACTCATTTTCCTGCGTTCCTGCCTAGGATCGGGGGCCAGGTGGCGTGACAAAGCCGGCACGGTCCGTTACCGTCCGTGGGCAAGGGATGCGACAGCAGTCACGTACTTGATACCTCAGGGGGCGTCAGTGATGAGTTGGCGGAAGAAGCTGGCCAGTCTGTCGGCGTTCGCGCTGGTGGCCACCGGTCTGGTTGTTGGCGTTACGGTGGGCGATGCCGGCGCGGCGATCATCAACACGGACGTCACCACCAACCTCCGCTGCGTGGCCAACGCACCGGTGATCGGGGCGACCAACGCCGACCAGGCACTGACCCTGAACGTCACCTACCCCGACAAGGTGGAACAGGGTGTGCCCTACACCACCTACACCGCGTCGCCCCCCACCGTCGTGCCGACCAACGTCTCCGGCCAGACGGTGAACTTCATCAAGAACCTGACCGTCAAGACCCAGCTCCCACCTACCGGGGCCACGGTGAACAGCGTGGTCGCGGTGCCGGGCACCGGCACCTGGACGCCGCCCGGTGGCAGCACCGTCACCCTGACCCAGAGCGCGAGCCCTTCGGGCCCCCAGTTCGGCCTCACCTATGACTCGCTCAACAAGACCATCCTGCTGAGCCTGCCCGGCTACCCGCCCGGCACCGGTTCACCCAACAGCGAGGGCTGGAAGGCGGGCGGCACCCTCCAGCCACCCCAGATCCAGGTGAACGTCACCCCCACCGGCGCGCCGGGCACCTACCTGGAGTCGAAGTTCGCGGGCACCATCCCCTCCAACCCGAACAGCTTCCCGTGGCCCGACCCGGGCTTCACCACCACCGCCAACATCGCCTCCTACGGTGACGCCCCCACCTACTGCGCGCCCTACGACCCCCGCCCGTACCTGACCCGCTCGCGGATCATCCCCCTCGACACCCAGGGTCCCGAGATCAACGTGATCTCGCCGGCCGAGGGCGGCAGCTACTTCAAGGGCATCGCGGTCAACGCCAACTACTCGTGCTCGGAGCCCGACGACCAGGTGGGGGTGGCGAGCTGCGTGGGCACGGTGGCCAGCGGCACGCCATTCGACACCAGCTCCTCACCAGGCCCGAAGACCTTCGTCGTGACCGCCACCGACACCAAGGGCAACGTGTCGACCAAGGTCGTGAACTACACGATCGTGGCTTCCCCCGACCCGCTGATCACCGTCAGCGCCGGCACCGCGACCGAAGGGGGGAGCATCCCGTTCCAGGTGTCGCTCTCCAAGCCGCCGGAGAACCCGGTCAGCGTGCAGTTCGCCACCGCCGACGGCACCGCCACCTCGGGTGACTACACGGCGAGCTCCGGCACCCTGAACTGGAGTGCTGGGTCCACGGCCCTCACCCAGACCATCAACGTGCCCACCACGGACGACACCCTCTACGAGGGGCCCGAGACGGTGATGCTCACGCTCTCGAACCCCACCAATTCGCTCATCGACAGCGGGGCGGTGTCCACCCCGGGCACGATCATCGACAACGACGCCCCGCCGGTGCGGGTCGAGGGCGGCTCGGTCACCGAGGGCCCGGGGGCATCGGTCACCTTCACCCTCACGCCCACCGCGCCGAGCCCGGTGCCGTTCAGCGTCTCCTACACGACCGCCGGCGGCACCGCCACGGCGGGTAGCGACTTCACCACCACCTCGGGAACCACCACGAGCTGGGGGGTCAACGACCTCACCCCGACAACGGTGACCGTGCCGGTGTTGGATGACCCGATCGTCGAGGGCGACGAGACCTTCACCCTCGACGTCACCCAGTACGACAGCTCGGTGACCAGCGCCACCGGCACCATCATCGACAACGACCCGGAGGGCTCGGGTCCCTACGACTTCACCCAACCGGGCGTGGCCATCAGTGACCTGACGGTGGTCGAAGGTGACAGCGGCGACTCCACCGTCACCGTCGGGGTGCGCCTCGACAAGCCGGCGGTGGGTACCGTGACCGTGGGCTACCGCACCATCGCCCGCTCGGCCACCGGCGGGGTCGACTTCGGCCAGAAGTTCGGCACCGTCACCTTCCAGAACGGCCAGCAGGACAAGACCATCCCCATCAAGGTCTACGGCGATACCGACACCGAGAGCGACGAGTACTTCATCGTCGAGCTGCGCAACCCGGTGGGTACGAACATCATCGATGACGCCGGCGTGGTGACCATCCTCGACGATGACTCACCCACCCAAGCATGCTGCGTCGTGAGTGTCGCGGACGTGTCGGTGTGGGAGGCCGACAACGTCGGGGGTCTGCCGATCACGGCCAACGTCGACCTCATCCTGAACCAGCCGGCCACGTCGGACATGACGGTCAAGGTGATGACCGCACCGGGCACCGCGACCGGCCTCGACTTCGTCAACGTGAACACCACGGTGAAGTTCAAGGCCGGCCAGGATCGCAAGACGGTCAAGATCGACATCCGACCCGACAACCTCAAAGAGGGTGACGAGGAGTTCTACGTCAACCTCTCGAACCCCACCGGTGGTCTCACCATCGGTGACAGCCAAGGGGTGGTCACCATCCTCGACGATGACCACCAGCCGGGCGCGCCCACCGATCTCCAGGCCACGCCCGACACCGAGCGTCTCGGCGGGGTGCACCTGACCTGGACGCCGCCGTCGATCGCCAGCCCGCTGCCGGCCCTGCCGATCACCGGCCATCAGGTCCGGGTCTCCACCGACGGGGTGCTCGACACCGAGGCGTGGATCTCGATCGGCACCACCCCGGCCTTCGACTACGACTGCGGCGGCTCGGGGGCGGCTTGCCTCTTCGAGGTGCGGGCGGTCAACCAGCGGGGTCCGGGCGCGGCCGCACAGCTCGCGACCAACGGCTACGCGGACACCACCGCCCCCACCGTGCTGATCCAGCGACCCTACGACGGCATCAACGTCGACAGCTGGGGTGGCGCGGTGCTGACCTACACCGGCACCGTCAGCACGGCCCTCGGTGACGCCGGCACCAACGCCGGGCCGCCGGCCACGGTGCAGGTGCGGGTGCTCGACAGCGGCAACACCCCGGTGCAGACCTTCACCGGCACCATCACCGACGGCACCTTCAGCGCCACGGCCCCGGCCTCGATCACCACGCCGGGCCTGTACACCGTCGAGGTGAGCCAGACCGACTGGGACGGCAACGTGGGGGTCGACACCATCGGCCTGCAGGTGCGCGACGCGGTGTTCGTGGGCAAGTACAACGCCGACGGCACCGCGGCCACCGACGCCAACCCGGGCACCGCGGCCCAGCCGAAGCTGACCGTCGCCGCCGGCCTGTTGGCGCTGGGCAGCCGGCCCGAGCTGGCCGTCGGCTACGGCATCTTCAGCGAAGCCTCCGGCGGGCTGAGCCTGCTGTCGAACAAGGCCATCCGGGGTGGGTTCAACTCCTTCCAGAACTGGACCCGCCCGGGCTCCGCTGGCCTGAGCGGCGCCCCGGTGAACTTCGAGACCCGCATCGACGCCGCCGGCCAGGCCGCCCTGGCCGACGCGGACACGAACGTGGTGATCGACGGCCTGACCCTGTTCGGCCGTAGCACCGGGCTGCCGGCGGGCTCCAACGTGTATGGCCTGCGGGCCATCAACGGCTCGACGGTCACGGTCGTCAACTCGCAGCTCAAGGCGGCCGACGGCGTGCAGGGTGCGCAGGGCGCGCCCGGCGCCGACTACACCGGCACCATCGCCAAGGCCGCCAACGGGGTCAACGGTGTGGACTGCTTCTGGGGCTGCAGCCCCAACCCGGCACCCGGCGGGACGGGCCGGAACGGCTCGCTCGGCTCAGCGAATCGGGGTGGTAATGGTGGTACCGGACGCAGCAACGGCGACGGTGGCACCGGTGAGCAGGGCTTCACCCAGACCATCGGCCTCGGCGGCCGGGGCGGCATCGGCGGCTCGAAGGGTGCCAACCCTGTGGTCCTCTGCATCGGCGCTCCGCAGGGCGGCGCCGGTGGTCCCGGCGACGGCGGAGCCGGCGGTGCCGGGGCGGATGTGCCCGGTGCGGGTGGTTCGGCCACGGTCTACACCGCGGGCACGACGTGGACCGGCGACAGCGGCCAGCAAGCGACCGGCGCCGGGGCCTCCGGCTACGCTGGCCACGGCGGCGGCGGGGGCGGCGGCGGCGGCTCCAACTGCGGTGGCAACCAGCGGGCCGGCTCCGGCGGCGGCGGCGGCGGCGGCAACGCCGGTGGCGGTCCAGGCTTCGGTGGCGGCCCCGGGGGTGGCTCCTTCGGCCTCTACGCCCACAACTCCACCGTCACCCTCGACGCCGACTCCCGGGCCGAGGCCGGTGCCGGTGGC
>NZ_JACFSZ010000035.1 GCF_014805525.1 Rhabdothermincola sediminis
ACAACCACCGCCGGCCCCACTCCAGCCTCGGCTACCTCCCGCCCATCGAGTGGGAGAACCAGTACCGTCAACCCCAGGCCACCCTGGCCGCGTAACCAACGTGACCGGTCAACGGGGGGAACCTCACCGTCGCCGGGGCGGACGGCTGGATCCAGCCTCAGTCCTGGTCACCGGCTGCGCTCATCGCCAGTTGAGCTGCCCACAGGTGCCGGTCAGTTCGAACGTCCGCTCCTTCGTGTAGTCGGTCCCCGATCCGGATGCGGTGAAGGTTCCGTCCTTCGACACCTTGAGGTCATCCGTCTCGCCATCGATCTCCACCGTCATGTCCCCCCCGTTGACAAGGTCGACCTCACCGGAGCCGTCAGCGACATCGAGGTTGATCTTCCACGCACCGTCCTTCGACGCACCCGCTCCCTGGATCGATCTGTCGGTGCCACTCACGCAGGGCTCGAGGGTGAACTCGTAGGTCTCGGAGCCGTCCACGACGAGCTTCGCGGTCCCGGTCATGGAACCGGAAGCACCGGAACTCTGCCCGTCGCCCGAAGCTGTTGTCATCGATGTCTCCGAACCCCCGTCGCCGGTCGAGGAGTCCGCCGATGACTCCTTGCTGTCCTGGGAACACGCGCCGGCCAGCAGCACCATGCCCACCAGCAGAACCGGCAGGGCGCGCCGGAGAGCAGTGCGGGGAGAATCGGTCGGAATCATCGCGGTCAGCTCCTTTGTCGGAGGTGAGGGGGTCCAGAGGTGTCGCCGATCACGCCCGTCGGTAGCGGCGGCTCCACCCCGAGCGAGCGGAGTCGGCGTTGCACTACGTCGCGGAGCAGGCCCAACGCCTCGGGAATCGTTACCGAGGACCCCGGCCGCCCACGCTCGTCAGGGACGCCCAGCGGGTCGAGGCCAAGCACAGCCAGGTACGCCACGGGGGACTCCTCGGCGGGGTCGACCGGAGACACCACCGGAGCCTGAGGCGCACGTCGGTCCGTGTCATCCGTAGCCGACTACGTAGGCGTCCGGTCCCGTCCGTCTCGTCTGCGCACTCGGCGGCGCCACTAGCGCAGGACCTCGCTCAGCTGCTTGCGGCAGTGGATTCCGAACTTCGTGTACACCCGCTGCAGGTGGGTCTCAACCGTGCGGATCGAGAGTTCCAACCGATCCGCGACCTCGAGGTTGGAGAGCCCTGAGGCGACGAGTCGGGCCACCTCTCGCTCCCGCGGGGTCAGGGTCGGGAGATCCAACTCGGCGAGGCTCCCGAGCATCGGGGTTCGAGGCCATCCACACGTCGCTGCAAGCCCCCCGGCACGCTGCGTCGCGGCGCGAGCCGACTGCGGCCGTCCACCGTCCCGAGCGGCCGTCGCAGCAGCGGCCGCCCACTCCGCCGCGTAGAGGCGGAGACCCAACGCCTCCAATGCAGCGGACTGCTCGAGCTTCGCGCTCGGATCGTCATGCACCAGCGCGGCGACTGCGTCCACCAGCACCGTCGCCATCCGCCCCCCGACCAGCGGACCGACACGCCCGAGCGCCGCCGCCGCGGCGCGCGGATCGCCGTAGCGGGCGACATCGACCCAGGAGAAGAGTGCATACGTGGGCGCCGACATCGTCTCGGACCGCTCCGCCGCCGCACGCGCCAACGTCCGGGCCTGCCGGCACGCGCCGTCCGATGCTGCCACCGTCGCCTCCAGCCGAAGCCGCTCGATCTCGTACAAGGGGAGCCGTCGATCCACCTCGGGGACGTGAGCTGCGCGTCCCAACAGCGCGTTCGTGGCCCGCCAGTGATCCACCGCCGAAGGGAGGAACCCCAGGTCGGCGGTCCTCAGATCGGCCACCGCCGCAGCCAACCAACCCTCGGCGGCCTCGAGATCACCGCGCCAGAACGATCCCACCCCCAAGTGGAACGCACCGATGCCACGCTGGATCGGAACGTCGTCGGCGACCCCCTGGTCGTAGGCGAGTCGGGCGAACCCATCCGCCTCGTCGAACCGACCCGACCAGTGCAGCGTCAGGATCAACCCGGTTCCGAGCTGACCGACCGCGAACGGCAGCTCGCCGGCGACCTCTGCGGCACCGGCCAGACCTGCCGAGGCCACTGCGATCGCCTCGTCGAGCCAGCCTCCCAACGCACACGTGGGCACGAGTCCGAACCGTGCTCGCATTCGATCCGCCGGAGTCGCCGTCGGACATGCCAGCAGCCGGTCGGCCACCGCTCTCGCCTCGGTCAGCCGGCCCGCGAGGACGAGCATCGGCACCCGCTGCCCGTCCAGCCAGTCCGACCTCACCCCCAGCTCGTCGATCAGGTCCAACGCTGCTTCCGGACGGCGGAGCCCGAAGGCGAGGTTGTTGGCCCGCATCACGGTCAGGTTCGTACGATCCTCGGCGTCGAGGTCGGCCGGGTCGAAGGCGGCGAGCGCCTCCTCAGCGCGGTCGCTTCGACCCGAGAACATGTCGATCTGGGCGATCACGCTGGCCGCCATGGATGCCGCCCCCTGGTCGGCGACTCGGCGGGCCAGCCGCCGAGCCATGTCGGGAGCGACCATGGCGCACTGCCGGGCGGCAGCGATCAGCTCGTCGATGGGGAACTCCCAGCCCAACTCGGCGAACCACGCCGCCCGTCGAAGCCGATGGCGAAGCGACCCGGACGAAGCCAGTGATCGGGCGGCGATCCGAACCAGCCTCCGTCGACGGGGCGGGCTCAGTCGGCTCAGGAGCACCTCGGCCACCACGGGGTGTGACGGCCGCAGGGCGGGTTCGCCGGCCTCGTCGACCATCTCCAGAACGCCACGCTCGACGAGGTCGGCGACGACGTCTTCGGTGGCGACGGCCACCAGATCGGACCACGCGACGGGATCCGCGAGTGCGACGATCTCGGCCGCGGTGCGGTGTGGGTCATCGAGGCGCCCGAGATGCACGCCGACGACCTCGGACAGTCGGTCCGACACTCGCAGCGGGCCCTCCCAGCTCCATCTGCCGCTCGCATGACGGAGCGCACCGGATCGCAGACCTTCGACCACGAGCTCGCGCAGGAACAGGGTGTTGCCGCGGGTGATCACGAGGAGCCGATCCAAGGTCGATGCCGTGACGGGGGCCCCCAACGCCGAGACGAGGAGATCCGCCGTCTCCGCGCGGGTCAGCGGCTGGAGGTCCAGACGGATCCCCCGGTCCTCCTTCCATAACGACACGACGGGCGCCGGCGCATCGTGGTGGGTGCGGACCGTGGCCAGGACCGTCATCGTCGTGGCAAGTTGGAGCAGGAGCGCCGCGGACTGATCATCGAGGAGATGCGCGTCGTCGGCGACGACGAGGACCGGTCGACCCCCCGATCGTTCGCGCAGGGTCCGGCGCAGCAGGGCGAGGGGCGTGCTCAGTGCCGGGCCCCCCGAGGAAGGGGGAAGGTGATCCAGCAGATGGGCGAACGGTGTGAGCGGGATACCTTCCGCCGTCCCGATGATCCACTCGACATGGAGCGACTCCTCGGGACGGCCACGGTCGGCGAGCCGCTCCGCGACCTCGCGCGCCAGGCGCGTCTTGCCCACCCCGGGAGCCCCGGCGATCACCACGGTTCGGCCCTCGAGGATCAAGTCGGTCACGTAGCCGAACTCCTGTTCCCGGCCCGTGAGCGGCCAGGAGCGCAGCGGATCGGACACCGTGGCGGGTGCGTCCGGACCAGCTCGGTCGGTTTGGAGGCGCGGCACGCTCACATCCTTCCAATCCGGCGCCCGCCACTGGGACGCAACGGCCATGTGGGACTTCACGCCGGTGGCGTCCCAGGTTTGGTGTAGCAGCGGCTGGGGTGCAGGCTCCGATGGTCATGTTACGCGGCGGGTGTGACGGCTTGGCCGGACTGGTCGTCGATGGTGTCGGCGGAGCTGTCGAGCTGATGGCGGAGCACGGTGAGGTGGCGGGTGATGGCGGGTGTGTAGGTGAGGCCGCGCCAGCCGCGTGAGGCACGGTCGAGCACGGCCCACACGAGCGACAGGCACGATGCCTCGCCGGGGAGCCGGCCGATGACCTTGACCCGCCGTCGGGTCTCGCCGAAGGTCCGCTCGATCAGGTTGGTGTGACGGATGCGCTTCCAGTGCTCGGCGGGGAACCGCAGGTACGCGGTGAGCGCCTGGCGATGGGTGAGCAGGCACTTGACCGCGGCGGGGAACTCGCGCTCGTAGCGACGGGCGAACGCGTCGATGTTGCGTTGCGCGGCCCGCACCGCCTCCTCGCCGGGGACGGTGCCGTCGGGCATGTCGAAGATCGCCCAGAACGCCGCCTCGAGCTCGTCGCGATGCTCGGCGGGCACCTTGGCGGCCACGTTGCGGGCCCGGTGGATCAGACACCGTTGCCGCAGCGCGGTGGGCACCTTGTGCTCGACGGCGCCCAACAGGCCAGATGCGCCATCGGAGATGACCAGCAGCGGCGCTCGCAGGCCCCGGGCCTTGAGGTCCTCGAGGAA
>NZ_JACFSZ010000036.1 GCF_014805525.1 Rhabdothermincola sediminis
GCATACAGTCAGCAGCCATCGGGGCCTCCTCGGATCGGCGTCTTCCAACAACACCGAGTCCAGCGAGGCCCCGACCCACACGGGTGGACCCCTACACGCCCCTCATCCCACGATCACGCGCAGTGCCACATTTGGAGGGAATCTTCGACCTGGCCGGCCTCAGTCACCCGCCGGTGAAACGGCGGGCTCCATTGCGGCACGAGCTCGAGAGACTCACCCCGCCGGCCCGCCGCACGGTCACCCGCCGGTGAAACGGCGGGCTCCATTGCGGCTCATCACCCTGCCGCCCGACAACGGTGTAGCGCCCGGGTCACCCGCCGGTGAAACGGCGGGCTCCATTGCGGCCTGATACCGCTGAGAGGATTGCACGAGCTACGGCAGCGTCACCCGCCGGTGAAACGGCGGGCTCCATTGCGGCAAGTCGACTCCTGCGATCGTGACGGCCAGCTGGCTCATCGTCACCCGCCGGTGAAACGGCGGGCTCCATTGCGGCCGGCTCATCAGCCGGGTCGTCAGGAAGGCCATCGCATGGTCACCCGCCGGTGAAACGGCGGGCTCCATTGCGGCGCCTCGGCCGAATCCACTTCGACTGTGTAGTCGCCGGTCACCCGCCGGTGAAACGGCGGGCTCCATTGCGGCTCCTGGGCTGGTTTCCTTGGTGCTAGCGCTTTCGGAAGTCACCCGCCGGTGAAACGGCGGGCTCCATTGCGGCCTAGTCGGGATCCGGATGGTGATCATCCGGTTGAGAGGTCACCCGCCGGTGAAACGGCGGGCTCCATTGCGGCTCGAGCAGCCTGCACCGATGCTCTCGCTGCTGCGAGAGGTCACCCGCCGGTGAAACGGCGGGCTCCATTGCGGCGGCCAGTGGTTGGCGTCGCAGCTACCCGGCTGGCTCGTGTCACCCGCCGGTGAAACGGCGGGCTCCATTGCGGCATCGGTGTCTCTCCTTTGTTCGCTGGGGCCTCCCTGCGAGTCACCCGCCGGTGAAACGGCGGGCTCCATTGCGGCATCGGCAAAACCGAAGCAGCGAAACGAACCCCAGAAGTCACCCGCCGGTGAAACGGCGGGCTCCATTGCGGCGCGATAGGTGCTGCCCCATTGCTGGAGGTTTGGTTGGCGTCACCCGCCGGTGAAACGGCGGGCTCCATTGCGGCCACCCGTCGGTTCCGCCGGGCGCTCTCCGCCGGTTGGCGTCACCCGCCGGTGAAACGGCGGGCTCCATTGCGGCCTTTCATCCGGGGGGGCCGCCCGGCCCCCGACCACCACGTCACCCGCCGGTGAAACGGCGGGCTCCATTGCGGCGGTCGTGTTCGGCGGGGCGCGTGCGGGGCGCTCGGGCGTCACCCGCCGGTGAAACGGCGGGCTCCATTGCGGCTCTCCCTCGTGGTAGAGGATGTTCACGGGAGTCATCTCGGTCACCCGCCGGTGAAACGGCGGGCTCCATTGCGGCCCCGCCTGGTCGATGACGATGAGGCAGCTAACAGGGGTCACCCGCCGGTGAAACGGCGGGCTCCATTGCGGCCTCGTGTCGGTGCGTCGCCGCTGGCATGACGCTCGCGGGGGTCACCCGCCGGTGAAACGGCGGGCTCCATTGCGGCTCCTCGATGTCGCCGGGCTGGTGCTGATCGTCGCGGGTCACCCGCCGGTGAAACGGCGGGCTCCATTGCGGCTCGTCTTTGTCGCTTCGACTGAGCACAGCGGTCTGCGGGTCACCCGCCGGTGAAACGGCGGGCTCCATTGCGGCCCAGGTGGACGCGAGAGTGGTCTCGTAGGTGGTGCCGGCGTCACCCGCCGGTGAAACGGCGGGCTCCATTGCGGCACTCTCCGCCGTAAGTGTGCTATCCGTTAGTGGTGGTGTCACCCGCCGGTGAAACGGCGGGCTCCATTGCGGCTGCTGGACGCGCTGCCGGCTGATGCCGGCTGCTGCCGGTCACCCGCCGGTGAAACGGCGGGCTCCATTGCGGCAGGTTGAGATCGCAGGGCAGCGGCGGACGCTGCTTCGCGTCACCCGCCGGTGAAACGGCGGGCTCCATTGCGGCTCGTCAAGACCGTCACCGGAACCACGACACTCACCAGCGGTCACCCGCCGGTGAAACGGCGGGCTCCATTGCGGCAATCAGGCTGCCAACCACAGCCAGCGTGATAAGAAGCAGGTCACCCGCCGGTGAAACGGCGGGCTCCATTGCGGCTCGGCCGCGTCGCTCCCTCCGCGCGAGCGCGGAACGACGTCACCCGCCGGTGAAACGGCGGGCTCCATTGCGGCCCTGTCAGATCCGATCCTGAGGTGTAGTGGATCGTGTCGCGTCACCCGCCGGTGAAACGGCGGGCTCCATTGCGGCGAGGACCGGGCGAGACCGGCGTAGGTTGGCGCGACGGGTCACCCGCCGGTGAAACGGCGGGCTCCATTGCGGCCTCTCCATATAATCCATACTTATCTTTCTCTTTCTCTCGTCACCCGCCGGTGAAACGGCGGGCTCCATTGCGGCTTGCCCTTCTTGTCGACAACTGGCAAACCGACATAAGGCAGTCACCCGCCGGTGAAACGGCGGGCTCCATTGCGGCGTTGCGGCGGCGATCGCAGCGAGGATAGCGGCAGGGGGTCACCCGCCGGTGAAACGGCGGGCTCCATTGCGGCGCGCGTGCCTCCTCGACGATCATCCGCTCGACCTCGTGGTCACCCGCCGGTGAAACGGCGGGCTCCATTGCGGCGGCCGCCCGCCCCGCACGCGGCCGCCCGCCCCGCACGCGGTCACCCGCCGGTGAAACGGCGGGCTCCATTGCGGCCGGCTGCACGCCTGGTCACCACCTCGGTCGGGGACGGGGTCACCCGCCGGTGAAACGGCGGGCTCCATTGCGGCCGTCGGGCCATGGTATCCCTCCTTGGTTTCCCCGCGAGTCACCCGCCGGTGAAACGGCGGGCTCCATTGCGGCTCCATCATGTCTCCTCCTGTCGCTTTGAGCGCCGCCCGAGTCACCCGCCGGTGAAACGGCGGGCTCCATTGCGGCTCGCCGACTGGCAACGGGAACACGTCGGACCACCCCCGGCGTCACCCGCCGGTGAAACGGCGGGCTCCATTGCGGCGCCCTTTTTGTCCTCGCATCCTTTGAGGACCGGCGGTGTCACCCGCCGGTGAAACGGCGGGCTCCATTGCGGCAGGTTCCATTGACACAAGAACACAATGGGGCCAGTCGTCACCCGCCGGTGAAACGGCGGGCTCCATTGCGGCGGCCGGGGGTGTCGCGTCCCGTCAGGGCTGACCCACACGTCACCCGCCGGTGAAACGGCGGGCTCCATTGCGGCGCTAACATCTTGACCCTTATCGCCAACAGTCTGAATTGTGGCTCTCCTGACCCTCGTGTGGGCGGGGTAGGCGTCGGGGTGCCCGTGGTTGCTGGGTGAGCGGGGGGCTGGGCGGGTCCGCGTGACGCGCACGGTGCGGGACCAGAGTTCGTGGTTCCTACACCGTGA
>NZ_JACFSZ010000037.1 GCF_014805525.1 Rhabdothermincola sediminis
ACACCTCAACCCGGCCCTTCGATCTGCCCGCACCGCGACCCGCTCGCCCTCCGACGACACGACGCCCCTCCCACGACCGACGGCCGCCCTCCACCCCACGAAGGCGCCTTGCTCAGCACAGTCCTAGAGCTTGGCCACCTGGGAGAACTCGAGCTCGACCGGGGTCTCCCGGCCGAAGATGTTCACCAGCACCTTCACCTTGAGCTGATCCTCGTTGATCTCGACGATCACCCCCGAGAAGTCGGCGAACGGCCCCTCCTTGATACGAACCGTCTCGCCCATCTCGTACTCGAGGCGAGGCTTGCCCCGCTTGGGTGCCTCCTCGGCGCCCTCAGCCTTGACCTGGAGGAACGACTCGACGTCGCGGCGCGGCAGCGGAGAAGGCTTGGCCCCCTGTCCGACGAAGCCGGTCACGCCCGGGGTGTTGCGGATGACGTACCAGGAATCGTCGTCCAGCTCGCAACGGACGAGCAGGTAGCCGGGGAACATCTTCTTCTGGACGACCTGCTTCTTGCCGTTCTTGAACTCGACCACGTCCTCCATCGGGATCACGACCTCGTGGATGCGCTCCTCCATGTTCATCGAGGAGATGCGGGCCTCGAGGTTCTGCTTGACCTTCTTCTCGTAGCCCGACTGGGTGTGCACCACGAACCACTGGCCCGGGCGGTCGTAGGGGCTCTCGACCCGGGGCTCCTCCGCGAGAAGCTCGTCCTCGCCGATCACCTCGGTGTCATCGAGCGCAGACGCGTCAGCAGCCGCGCCCCCTTCCTCCCCGGCGAGGGCCGGCGGCTCGATCGTCGCCCCGGCATCGGTGGTCTCGGTGTCGGCGGTCATCTCGGTCTCGCCGAGCAGCGCGTCTTCGGTGGAGTAGGAGCTCATTTGGCCTGGAATAGTCGGAGGACACCCTCGCTGACGACCCAGTCGACAACGAAGATCAGGGTCGTGAAGAACACGAGCGTGACGAGGACGATGATGGAGTAGTTGATGGTCTCGGACCGAGTCGGCCAGACGACCTTGCGCAGCTCAGCGCGCACCTCGTGCACGAACTGGCGCGGCGTGGTGCGTTGCTCGGCGGGCTTGGGCGCCTGCGGCCCCCGCCGGGTGCGGATCGGCTCGCCATCCGGGCCGAGCTCGCCCTGACGCTGGAGCATGCGCTTCTGTTCTCGGTTCAAGGCCATGGTGAGGACACCCTTGCAGGGGATCGGAAGCAGGGCAGGAGGGACTCGAACCCCCAACCGCCGGTTTTGGAGACCGGTGCTCTACCAGTTGAGCTACTGCCCTAGGGGTCGCAGTCCCGGCGGCAGGATAGCAGCCTGCCTTCGCGCCGAGACAGCGAGCACGGGTGCCCGCAGCCTATCCCCCACAGGCGACGTCGGTGTCGGGGTCGGCGGCTCGGGCGACCGACGCGAGGTCAGCCCGCGAGTGACATCCGACGACGAGAGCGGCTGGCCAGCACGATCGCCCCCGCGGCGCCGGCCGCGGTCGCCGCAGCGATGCCGCCCAGGTACGCCACCCGGCGGCCGGTCAGGATGCTGCGGATCGCCCGCCGCTCCCCCGCCTGCTCCAGGTGCAGGAGGATCTCGGGCAGCAGGCCCGGTGCCGGGACCAGCACCTCGGTGCGCAGGGCGCGCAGCGCCCGCAACAGCTTGCGGTACTGGGCCAACTCGGCCTGGCACCGCAGGCAGTGCTCCACGTGAGCCCGGGAAGGGCCGTCGAGCAGGACCGACCCATCGGCGGCGTCGGAGAGGGACCCGGTGAGCTGCTCACACCGCATGAGCCTGCTCCTCGGAGGGGCGGGCGAAGAGGTCGTCACGCAGCTTCTTGCGTGCTCGATGGAGCCGGACCTTCGCCGCGGACTCGGAGATGCCCAGCTCGGCGGCGATGGCCTCGTGCGGGAGGTCGTAGACGTCGCGCAGGATGACCACCGCCCGCAGCTTCGGCGGCAGGGCCCGCAGGGCCACCTGAAGACGCTCGCGTAGCGCGGTCGCCTCCGCCTGCACCTCGGGGCTCGCCGCGGGGCGCTCGTCCCGGGTGCTCAGGTCCTCGGTCAGCTCCTCGCAGCGGTTCCGCTGGCGCCGGCCGAGGAACGTCGATGCGCAGTTCGCCGTGATGCGGTACATCCACGTCGAGAACTGCGCGTCGCCTCGAAAGCGCTTCAAACCCTTGTAGGCACGGAGATACGCCTCTTGCACCACGTCCCGAGCGTCTTCCTCGTTGCCGGTGAGGCGATACGCCAAGGTGTAGGTCTCGACGTAGGTTGCCCTCACCAGCTCGTCGAACGCGTGGCGGTCGCCATCGCGGGCGGCAACCACGAGGTCAGCCACGTCGACTGGCATCAGCTTTCTGACCTGGCGTGAGCATGCGGGTTACGTGACGATTCGGTTACGTCGAGGCACCGGCCGAGAACCGGTCAGCGGGTCTCCTTGTGCAAGGTGTGAGCCCGGTCCCACTTGCAGTACTTCTTGAGCTCGATGCGCTCGCGATCGTTGATCTTGTTCTTGGTGGTGATGTAGTTGCGGCGCTTGCAGGTCTGGCACTCGAGGGTCACCTGCACCCGCTTCTCGTTCTTCGCCATGGCTCGCTTCCGTGTTCGCTACTTGATGATCTTCGTGACCCGACCCGCGCCCACCGTGCGACCACCCTCACGGATCGCGAAACGCAAGCCCTCCTCCATCGCGATCGGATGAATCAACTCCACCCGC
>NZ_JACFSZ010000038.1 GCF_014805525.1 Rhabdothermincola sediminis
TACGCCGCGTCGCGTACGGGTTCACCAACCACGCCAACTTCGAAGCCCGAGGCATCCTCGCCTGCCCCGCCATACGATCATCACCACCGAGACCAGCCACCCTCACCCCATGAAACCGCGCAGTCTCGAAGGATTCGCGTCTCGTCGCATGGACCAAAGGAACAGATGTTGGGAACCCTCAACGAGTCATATCGGTTCTTCATCCCCACCCCTTATTATCGAATCTTGGGTAGGGGCGGGGCCATATTGGGCCAGGTGCTCCTTCGCATCCTGTACCCCAACCGCCACCCAGCGATGTCCGCTGAGCCTCCGACCCGACACGATTTCCAGGCAATCGGACAAGCCTGCGCGCCTCTTGTGAGGGTTGCGTGGATTGTCGGAGTTCCCGATCCCACATAGCGGTGCCTCCCACCATTGGTGGGGTGCGACGCACAATGTAGGGCATATTGGCGGCGGTTCCAACAGTTGTATGCGATCCAATCTCAGTCGCCCTATTCACGTCAATGGGGATCGAGATAGGGTCTGTCACGCCTCTGATCGAGGGAATCATGCTACGAGGCCAACTTTCCGGCTAGTGCGCCGTCGATGCTCTCGGCGACTTCGACATCGGCCGTCTCCACGAAGTGCTGGTAGTGCAACGCAGCCCGCGACGACGCGTGACCCATCCGCCGCTGGGCGACCTTGGTCGGTGCTCCGAGGCTGGCCACGAGCACTCCACTGACATGCCTGGTGCGGTGGAAGGTGAAGTAGTCCACGTCGGTCATCTTGAACGCGGCCTTCCAGGTGCGGAGGAAGTTGCGGCGGGCCAGCCAGGCACCGCGCTCTCCCGTGAACACGAAATCGTCGGGATCGTCGCCGACGTAGGTCCCGAGGTGCTCGGCGAGCACGACGGCGACGGCGCGAGGCAGCGTGATCGGGCTCTACGCGATGAGGTGTGGTTGGCGGCCTCGGATTCTGCGGGTTGGGACGGTAGTCCATTGGATGCCGAGGCGGCCGATGAGTCGGCGGCGGTAGTTGGTGTGGTTGGTGAAGCCGTGGGCGTTGCGGCGGATCTTCTCGGCGAGCATGTGAGCGTTCTCGACGCGGCCGTTCGACGCTCGTCCGGTGCGGTGGTAGGAGAGGATCTCGTCGCGCCAGCGGTCGATGGTGCGGGCCAGGCGGACGAGCTCGGCTACGTCGGCGTCGGCGCAGTGCTGGAAGAACGCGGTGAGCCGGCGCTGGGCGTGGGCGTGGTCGACGGCGGCGTAGACCTCGCGCAGCAGTTCCTTGGCGAGTACTGCGGCGCCGACTTCGCCGTCGGGGTCGCCGGCGGCGAGCATGTCGAGCATCCAGGTGATGCGTTCCTCGGTGAGTCGTTCGAAGCCGGTGAGCAGCACCCGCCGGGCACGGTAGAGGGGGTCGCCCTTGCGGCCACGGTGCCCCAGTGTTGCGTGCTGCACCCGGCGGCGGACGTCGTCGATGGCGGTGTTGGCCAGCTTCACGGCGTGGAAGTGATCGACCACGAGGGTCGCGTTCGGGAGGTGCTCGACCAACGCGGCCCGGTACCCCGCGGCGGGGTCCAACGTCGCCAGGGTGATCCCCGCGCACCAGGTGTCGCCGCGGTCGGTGAGCCAGTCGCCCAGCACGTCTCGGGAGCGGCCCTCGAGGACGTCGAGGACCCGGTGGCGGTCCAGGTCCAGGACCTGGGTCGTGAACGTCGTGCGATGGTCGGCCGTGGCGTTCAAGAACCGCTTCTCGTCGACCCCGATCGAGGCCACGCCATCGAGCCGGCCCGGGTCCTTGATGACGGGGTCGGTGAACTCAGCCACCGCCCGGTTGGCGGTGTGCCAGCCCACCCCGAACTCGGCGGCAGCGGCCGCGATCGACATCCCCTCGACGTTGACCATCGCCGCCAGTCGCTGACGGGCCCGCTTCGTGATCGACACCCGAGCACTGATCTGGTCGACCTGCTCGGACCACGTGGTCACCGCGCACGCCGGTTCGGGGCACCGCCAACGCCGCCGAGCGAACACCAGCACCGTCGCCCGACCCGAGATCGGCAGATCCCGCACCACCGACCGCACCCGACCATGACCCACCGCTCTGGTCCCGCACGCCGAGCAGCCGACGAAGTCGGCGCTGGTCTCCACGTACAGCCACCACTCGCCCTCGACCAGCTCCTGGACACCGACAACGAACCCGGCCATCCCGACGAGCGCGGTCGCACCCTGACTACCTTGGATCACGGACAAGGGCCTCTCCTCTACAGACGTCAGACATCTGCAGAATGGCGAGGCCCTTGGCCGCGCACGTGGACCCCTATCAACCAGGCCGGGTCCTCACACCGCCCCACACCTCATCGCGAAGAGCCCGTGATCGTGCGGACCCCCTTCTCGGACTTCGGTGGACCGACTTCGCGACGAGAGCCGCTCTCCACCAATGTCTGCTTGAGGATCCCCCCTCTGACCGGTCACCTCGAATAGGAGGTAATCATGTCAGTGATGGAGGAGAAGTCGCCCCGAACGCGGCGCAGCTTCACCGACGAGTTCAAGCGTGACGCTGTGGCGATGGTGCT
>NZ_JACFSZ010000039.1 GCF_014805525.1 Rhabdothermincola sediminis
AAGGGTCTCTCCACTTCTTCTGCGGACGTCAGACATCTGCAGAATGGCGAGACCCTTGGCCGCGCTGGTGGACCCCTACGAAGAGCGCCCCGACCTCACGCCGCCCCACACCTCATCGCGGAGAGCCCCATTGGCCGCCTCGCTCGCCAAGTTTCAGCCCTGGGCGGGGCTCAGGTCCGGGGTGGCGGGGGTGGTGGGCCAGGTCCAGCGGTGTCGGAGGTGGAGCATCGTTTTGGTGAGGGCGATGAGGACGGGGAGTTCGACGACGGGGCCGATGAGGATGGCGACGATGACGAGGGGGTGGCCGGCGAAGGCGACCGCCGCGATACCGATGACGGATTCGGAGTTGCGTGCGCTGACTTCGAAGACCATGGCGGCGGTGTCGGGGTAGTCGAGCTTGAAGACTCGTCCGACGGTGAGGGCGATGGTGAACAGCCCGATGAAGAAGAGGGTGATGGTGGCGATGATGAGGGCGACGTTGCTGATGTCGGCGCCCTCGAGGGTGTGTTGGGTGGCGAAGATGGCGGTGACGACGATCACGAGCGCCCAGAGCTTCACCTCGCTAATGGCGTGCTTGTAGGGCCCGTAGGTGAAGTCGCGGCCACGCCAGCGTGTGAGCAGGATGCGGACTGCGTACGCGGCGGCGAAGGGGAGGAGCAAGAAGATGGCGACGCTGCGGATCAGGACCAGGGGCTGGATGGGGATCACTTTGCCGATCAGCAGCCACAGGTAGAGAGGTAGCAAAACGATCTGGAGGGTGATGTCGATGGGGAGCATGGCGAGGCCCCATTCGAGGTTGCCTTTGGCGAGGTCGATGAAGATCAGGTACCAGCCGATGCACGGGGTGAGGGTGTAGAGGATGACCCCGGCCCACAGGTCGGGGTGGTTGTGGAGGATGAGCCAGCCGAGCGTCCAGGCGAAGAGGGGGACGAGAACGAAGTTGGTGGTGACGGCGAGCGCGGTGGATTTGGTATTGCGGAACGCGCGGCCGACGCCTTTGATCTCGACGAACGCCATGATGGAGAACACGACGGCGAACAGGCCGACCTGGACCAGCCACCCATAGTCGGTGAGGGCGCCGTCGGCGAGGCGGTTGATCGCGAAGCCAGCGACGATGGCGCCGATGAGGATGAACGGCTTGGCCTCGTCGCGTATAGAGAGGCGACCGGCTGCGGTGTCAGATGCTGGTGCAGGAAGGTTCATGAGTGACTCAGCGGAGTGCGATGGCGGATGGCGGTGAGACATGACGCTCCGCCAAGAGGTGCAATAATAAATGAAGTGATGTAACACTGCGACGCGGAGGCTGAGGATGTCAACCCCCAAATCGACAACTGTCGATGTTTCGAGGCGTGCTCTCGCCAAGCGCGCCCCCCTCGACGCCGCCGCCGCCCAGTCGCTCACTGCGCTCTACAAAGTCCTCGCGAACCCCAACCGGCTCCGACTTCTGCACGCCATCGAACGCGCCGGCGAGCTACCGGTCGGTGAGATCGCGGACGAGGTCGGCATGTCGATGCAGGCAGTCTCGAACCAACTGCAGCGCATGACCGACCAAGGGATCCTGGTCGCTCGCCGCGACGGCAACCGGAGCTACTACCGCATCGTTGATCCCTGTGTTCCTGGCCTCCTCGAACTCGGCATCTGCCTCATCGAGGAGAACCAACGGCGATCACACTGACGTCCAGGGAGTTCCGCACTCCATGGTGCACACCGTTGGATCGGATGCACTCCGGACCTCGAGATCCCGGTGCCCGCCGCCGGACCATGAGCGGCAGCCGTGATCCGGCACCGACTCCACCGGTTTCCCACTCGGCGCCGCCTGTCTGTGCCGAGCCGTCCGGGTACCAGGCTGGGGGTGGTGTTTCCGCTGACTGGTGGGGGCCTTCCGCGGTCCTCGGGCAGTGCGACCAGAAGGCCTATGCGGATTGAAGGATGCCGTCCAGGTCGAGACGGCCGGCTTTGGGTCTCGGATGGTCGATGACCTGGGGTGGTGGCGCTCGAACCCGAAGGTCGATCTCGCCGGCGTCTTCACGCTCTCCTGCTGCAGGGCAACGGTGGCCGGAGGCCGGGCGGTGATGCCCTCATCGTCGTCCCGCTGGACCCCGAACGACGCACCTGCGTTTCTACTGTTCCTTCTACTGTGCGGCACGGTAAGGGGGTGTACGGCCTGGCACGTTGAGGGTACGATGACCGGAGAAACCCCAGCGTGAGGGCACTATCCGGTATGGAGTGGAACGGGCTGAGGCGCCGATCTGTCGGCTCATAACCCGAAGGTCGCGGGTTCAAATCCCGCTCCCGCCACCATCGAAACCGCAGGTCAGGGCCCATCCGAGAGGATGGGCCCTCCTCGTGCCCAGCCCGACTTCTAATGGGGCTCTTCGCGATGAAGGCTGGGGGCGTGTCGTGAGTTGGGCCGGCTGA
>NZ_JACFSZ010000040.1 GCF_014805525.1 Rhabdothermincola sediminis
TGCACAATGCCGCCGCGTCGAGCAACTCACGATCCGGGCGAGACGTCCCTTGCATCGGCCCATTCTTTTCGATCCACGCCCCCAACGCGAATCGACCCGCCCACCCGATTGCTCAGCAGTCTCCTAGGTGCGCCGATGGTCGCGTGGCGCGAGGATCGTGTTCGGTTCTGGGCAGCGATCGCCCGGGGCGTGAAGACCGACGAGGTGGCGGTCGAGGCGGGCGTGTCATCGCCGGTCGGGTATCGGTGGTTCCGGCACGCTGGCGGTGTGAACCCATGCCTTCCTTCGACAGTGTCGGGCCGCTACCTGTCGTTGTCTGAGCGCGAGGACATCGCGCTGCTCAAGGCGCAAGGTCACGGGGTGCGAGAGATCGCTCGTCGGGTGAACCGCAGTCCTTCGACGATCTCCCGTGAGTTGCGCCGCAACGCGTCGACCCGAACCTGGAAGCTCGAGTACAAGCCCTCGATCGCCCAGTGGCATGCCGAGCGTCGCGCCCGGCGCCCGAAGGTCGCGAAGCTGATCGAGAACGACCGGTTCCGCGAGTACGTGCAAGATCGCCTGGCTGGCGTCGTGCGCGCACCCGACGGTCGTGAGGTCGGACCCGACGTCGTCGTGCGCAAGGGCCGAGGGAAGCCGCACCGCAAGGACCGGCCGTGGACGACGGCGTGGAGTCCCGAGCAGATCGCCCACCGCTTGAAGGTCGACTTCCCCGATGATGAGTCCATGCGGATCAGCCACGAAGCGATCTACCAGGCCCTCTACGTGGAGAGCCGGGGAGCGCTGAAGCGGGAGCTGGTCGCATATCTACGCACCGGGCGTGCGTTGCGGGTGCCTCGAGGACGGGCGAAGCGCAAGGCGTGGGCACACGTCACGCCCGACGTGATGATCAGCGAGCGACCCGCCGAGGTCGAGGACCGTGCCATCCCCGGACACTGGGAAGGCGATCTGGTCATCGGCCTGGAGCGCTCCGCGATCGGCACGCTCGTCGAGCGCACTACCCGCTACACCAAGCTCGTCCACCTCCCACGGGAGGAGGGCTACCGGCACAAGCACACCCCGAAGAACGGTCCGGCGCTGGCCGGCTACGGCACCATCACGATGAAGAACGCCCTTGCCGACACGATGGCCACGCTCCCCGAGAGCCTCCGCCGATCCCTGACATGGGACCGCGGCAAGGAGCTCTCAGCTCACGTCGCGTTCAAGGTCGAGACCGGCATCCCCGTCTTCTTCGCTGACCCCCACAGCCCCTGGCAGCGCGGCACCAACGAGAACACGAACGGGACTGCTGCGTCAGTACTTCCCCAAGCGCACCGACCTGTCGCGCTGGGACGGTGAGGAGCTCGCCGCCGTCGAAGCAGCGATCAACGCACACCCTCGGAAGATCCTCGGATCGAAGACCCCAGCCGAAGCCCTCGATGAGCACCTACGCTCCCTGCAACAAGGCCGTGTTGCTTCGATCGATCGAGCCTGGTCAATACCTGTCCATTCGCTACACCGACCGGCTCGCCGTCAACGAGATCGTCGCCTCGGTCGGCTCCAAGGGCGACTCGTTCGATAACGCCCTCGCCGAGTCATTCAATGGGCTCTACAAGTGGGAGCTCATCTACCGCCAGGGCCCCTGGGCCGGCATCGAGGACGTCAAGTTCGCCACGATGACCTACGTCGACTGGTTCAACAACCGGCGCCTGCACGGCACGATCACACCCGGGCCCCGCTACACCACCCCGGCAACCCACGAGGCCGCCTACTACCGTCAGACCCTCACCGCCGACCTGACAGTGACCCAATAGCCAGAGCCTCCACGAAACCCGGGGTGCTTCAGCTCGCACGCGCGCGTAGCGTTGAATACAGTAGGGGCACCTCGGACTCGACGACTTCAGGCTCTCCTGACGGTGATGTGGGTCATGCGGCGGCCTGAGCGGGTGGGTGTTCGTGTGGCAGCTTGAGGTCGATGGGGCCTGCGCCGAGCATGACGAGCGCGAGGGCGGCGTCGGCGGAGTGGAAGC
>NZ_JACFSZ010000041.1 GCF_014805525.1 Rhabdothermincola sediminis
TACGCCGCGTCGCGTACGGGTTCACCAACCACGCCAACTTCGAAGCCCGAGGCATCCTCGCCTGCCCCGCCATACGATCATCACCACCGAGACCAGCCACCCTCACCCCATGAAACCGCGCAGTCTCGAGAACTCAGCTGTTGACCCGCGACTCTTGACGCAGTCACCCGCCGGTGAAACGGCGGGCTCCATTGCGGCCTCGTCGATGCGGCCGGCTCCGAGGTAGACGATCGCCGGTCACCCGCCGGTGAAACGGCGGGCTCCATTGCGGCAACGCGGCCGGTGACGATGACACGGTTTCCAGCCCGGGTCACCCGCCGGTGAAACGGCGGGCTCCATTGCGGCGTCCTACCGTTGGCATGCCGCCTGGCATCGGGAGACGTCACCCGCCGGTGAAACGGCGGGCTCCATTGCGGCGATGGCTAAGAGTCGTGGCCGGGGTCGGGTAGCAGCGGGTCACCCGCCGGTGAAACGGCGGGCTCCATTGCGGCGCTGACCGGCCGATCCTGACCCGCGCATCCGACACAGACGTCACCCGCCGGTGAAACGGCGGGCTCCATTGCGGCCTTTCTCGGGGGCCGCCGATCGGCCCCCCTCCAACCAGTCACCCGCCGGTGAAACGGCGGGCTCCACAGACCCACGCGAAGGGCCGGTTTGGTCGCATCAGACTCAGACGATGTCCACACCTCCAGTTGGAAGATCGGGAGGAGCGCCAAGAAATCTGAAGCAGGAGGTACCCCTCCCCCCCGGATCCCCCAGATCCACGATCATCACCCGATCCACGAATGGCTCGATCAGGTCCTCGAGATCCCAGATCATCCGGATGCGTTCCTGTTCCGACAGGTCGCAGACGAACACGGAGTACTGCATGCGGCGGCCGTAACCGTTGAGCGTGTTGAACACCCGTGTCCGTCGACCATCATCGGTGATGTCATACGCGACGAGGTGCCGTCGCCGACCGAAGGTCGCGACTCGTCTTGTCAACTGCCACCTACCTGATCAATCAGCGTGCTCCGTAAACCACCCCCGCCGTGACCCCGGCCCCTGACACCCGCTCCGATCCAGGTCATCGCGTCATAAAGCCCGTGTATTCGGGAACCTCGCCGGTCAGGTGGGCTGCCAGCAGCCGGGACTGAACCTCGAGCACCCGTCGGTAGCTGACCTTGTAGCCGAAGACGGGATGCCTGATCCTCTGATCGAGCCGGCGTTCGTAGGCCGCCAACACCTTCCGCCGCCCCGTTGCGGTCAGGGACACTCCGCCAGCGCGTACGACGAAATCGGTCTTCCGAATCTCCCCGTTGTTGATGAGATTGATCGTCACACTCTCTGCGATCAGCGGTCTGAACTCCTCGGCGAGATCGAGGGCGAGCGCTGGCCGGCCGAAGCGTGGACGGTGGAAAAAGCCCAGGTACGGGTCGAACCCCACCGTGAAGAGGGTGACGGTCAGCTCCTTCACGAGAAGGCCGTACAGGTACGACAACAGGCAGTTGACCGGGTCCAGGGGCGGGCGCCGGTTCCGATTCGAGAAGGCGAACGGCGCGCCCACGGATGCGAGCTCGTCCCGAAGCATCGCTGCGAACGACCCGAAATACGTCCGGGCAGCCGCACCCTCCACCCCCAACAACCCACCGTAGGAGGTCGCCTTGGTCGCTTCTTCCGCAGCGGCGCGGAGCCGATCGATCGGAGACTGCGCGGTTTCATGGGGTGAGGGTGGCTGGTCTCGGTGGTGATGATCGTATGGCGGGGCAGGCGAGGATGCCTCGGGCTTCGAAGTTGGCGTGGTTGGTGAACCCGTACGCGACGCGGCGTA
>NZ_JACFSZ010000042.1 GCF_014805525.1 Rhabdothermincola sediminis
CCTCCAACCCCGGCTCGAACCCGAACCCGAAACGACCCGACCGCGGCGACGACAACCGCCCCCCAAGCTCATCCACAGGCGCGAAAGCCGGGCGGCTGGGTGCTTGGTGGGGGAGCGTGTCGGTCATGTGCAGGCCACTGCGTCGGGTGGCAGGGGAACGGAGGATCGCGGGGATCCGACCGGCCAGACGGGCACGTCATGGTAGTCGGCGGGTCGTGGTAGACCGGCGGCGTGGAGGGCCACGGGCGACGCGCCGTATCCCGCGCCCGTGCGGTGCGGGCGACGGTCGGGGAGGCGATCGGGCGGCTACGGCGCGAGCGCCCCACGCAGGTGCTGGCGGCCGCGGTGCTCGGCGGCTTCGTCGTGCGCCTGGTGTGGATCCTCTACGCCACTCGGGCTCCGGCAGGCGAGCACGACCCGGCGTTCTACGAGGCGCTCGCTCGGAGCCTTGCTGCCGGCGACGGCTACGCCGGGCCGACCGGGCAGCCCACCGCGTACTACCCGCCTGGTTACCCGGCGGCACTCTCGGTCGTGGTCTGGCTGGTGTTGCACACACCTTTGCCGGACGACGTGCCGATGGCCGGTGCCGCGCTGAACCTCGTGGTGGGCACCGTGTCGATCGCGCTCGTCGGGCTCCTGGGCAGGAGGTTGGTCGGTCCCCGGGTGGGTGCGGTCGCGGCGGTGCTGGTCGCGCTCACGCCCAGCCTCATCATGTACACGGGGCTGCTGCTGACCGAGACCTTGTTCATCGGTGTCGAGCTGAGCGCGCTGGCGGTGCTCCTCTGGCGACCGTGGTCTGGCGAGAGCGGCGGGCGGCCGGATGCTCCGAGTGCTCGCCGCCTGGCCGTCGCCGGCGTGCTGTTCGGGTTCGCCCTGCTCGTCCGACCCACGTTCGGGCCGGCCTTCGTGCTGCTGCTGATCGCCCTGGCGCTCGCATGGCGCGACGCGCGCCACTGGATTCGCGGCACCGCGGTACTCGTGGGCGCGGCGGCACTGATCGTGGTGCCCTGGACGGTGCGGAACTTCGTCCAGCTCCACGCCTTCGTGCCGATCTCGACCAACACCGGCGACAACCTCTGCATCGGCAACCACCCGGGCGCACCAGGATCCTTCGCCCTCCCCGACTACTGCTTCAGGGAGCTCCCGCCCTTCGATCCTCCTGCCAGCGAAGTGGAGCAGAACCGGTTGCTCACCGAGCGGGCGCTGGAGTGGATGAGGCAGCATCCCGGCGAGCAAGCGCGTCTGGTGGCGTGGCGCACGTACTTCACCTTCCTGAACGACCACGAAGCGATCCGGGCCACCACCTCCTACGGGGACGACCCGTGGCTCAGCCCGAGGCGGGTGGAGGTGCTCCAGTTCTGGGCCGACGCGGTGTACTTCCCGCTGCTGGCGCTCGGCGCGCTCGGCGTGGCGGCGTTCGGGGCCGGGCGGTCTCCCCGCCGGTTGGCGCTGGTGCTGGTCATCACCGGCATCGCGATCGCGCCGTGGCCGTTCTTCGGTGAGCCGCGGTTCCACGTCCCGCTGCTTCCGCTGCTGGCGGTACCGGCGGCGCTTCCCCTCGCCGCCTTCCCGGAGATCCGGCGATGGTTCCGCCCCGGGGTCAGGGTGCACGGGACTGAAGCACGTGACGTAGGCCACAGTTTGACCCCCGAGTAGCCTGAGCGGCGTGCTCCAGGAAGCTGCCCGCCCGGCTTTCGCGCCTGTGGATGAGCTTGGGGGGCGGTTGTCGTCGCCGCGGTCGGGTCGTTTCGGGTTCGGGTTCGAGCCGGGGTTGGAGG
>NZ_JACFSZ010000043.1 GCF_014805525.1 Rhabdothermincola sediminis
GCATACAGTCAGCAGCCATCGGGGCCTCCTCGGATCGGCGTCTTCCAACAACACCGAGTCCAGCGAGGCCCCGACCCACACGGGTGGACCCCTACACGCCCCTCATCCCACGATCACGCGCAGTGCCAATCCTTCCCGATGTGGGACTGTGCCTCGCCCACATGAGGCAGCACCTCCGAGGCGAACGGCTGCACATCGTCACCAACGAGCAGTCCATGCCCAGGGGGTCGAAGCGGTACAAGCCGAAGAAGCAGGCCGACGGCACCTACCGTGTCGCCCTCCTTGGCTCGGACACCCACGTCATGACCGTGGACGCCCATGCCCTCGACCTCCTCGAACAGGTCCGTCGGTGGCGGGTGGTGCACGACTCGTGGACGAGTTACGCGATCGTCGATCGCTGCGCCGACAAGACATTGCCCATCCTGCGGATGCCAGCCCACCGCCTCCTCATGGGCGATCCGCCCGAGCCGGGCCTCACCGTCGATCACCTCGACGGATGTGGCCTCAACAACACCTGTGCCAACCTCCGATGGGCCACCAAGACCGAGCAGAACCTCAATCGTCGCCGATGCCCTCGACGTTGATCTGGCCAACCTCGCCGAGCATGGCCGGGAGGGTCGCCGGTTCAACGTGCTCCACCGCCCGGAGATTCGTGAGTTCTTCAACGGAGCGGCTGCCTGATGGCCATGAACGACGCGTACCGCCGACTTCGCCAGTGCAAGGGCACCCGGAAGGACGGGCAGCCCTGCCCGGCGTCCACCGCGGCGGCACCTGCTGCGCGGCCCGCCTCCTCGCCAAGCGCCATCGTCGCCAGGTTGACCGACAGCGAGAGCCACGGTGAGCGCTGAGAAGCCCGCTGGTGGCCTCGCCGTGGTGGATGGTGCCCGTGAGATTCGGACTCCGGTACGGCCCGCCACTGACGACGTGAAGGCCGCCTACGAGGCCCTCCGCCGTTGCCGGGCGATCACTCGCGATGGCCGTCGGTGCCGGGCCTGGGCGGCTTGGGGTGATCCTCGCAACTACTGCGCGAGTCACTCGCACCACCACCGAGGCCGGATGCCGCCGCGGGCCGACTGGACGCCCAAGCGCACACGGGGCACCCCTCGTTGCACTTGCCCTGGGCTGCCTCGGCAGCACTCGCCGAGTATGTGCTCATGGCCCTTGGTGCCCGACTGGGAGGGCGACCCCTACGCCTTGTTGGTCGGCGGGACGGTTCATCAAGCCTCTGCGTGTATGCGCCTGTGAGCACGCCTCGGGGGCGAACTGCGGTTCTGCCGGGGCGCTTCGACGCGATCAGAGGTTCCGGCCGTGGCCTCGGCGGTCGGGCGGCTCGATGCCCGAGACGAGCGCACCGGGATCGACGCCGAGCGCGGCGGCAAGCCGGAGCAGGTTCGGAAGGCGGTTGCCGAACTTCCCCCGCTCGACCTGCGAGACGAAGGACCAGTGAAGGTCTGCTTCATGGGCAAGGCGCTCCTGTGAGAGTCCACGCTCATGGCGCAGTTCCCTGACGCGGACGCCGAACTCGGCCGCGATCTCGGCATCGGTGCGGGCAGATTTGTGCATCTTCGCGCCTACACAACCGACTCAGCGAGGAAATGCCCAGAGAGACAACTTCTAGTGAGATATCATTTGAGACTGCGCGGTTTCATGGGGTGAGGGTGGCTGGTCTCGGTGGTGATGATCGTATGGCGGGGCAGGCGAGGATGCCTCGGGCTTCGAAGTTGGCGTGGTTGGTGAACCCGTACGCGACGCGGCGTA
>NZ_JACFSZ010000044.1 GCF_014805525.1 Rhabdothermincola sediminis
GCCGTCGAGGAACAGGTAGTCCAGCTCGACGTCGGACAGGTCCCGGGTGCGGAACGCCTCGAACTGGTCGCGCAGCCGTTGGCAGATCCGCGACGCAGTCGACTTCGACAGGGCAGCCTCAGGCCCCAGCGCCTCGGCGAGCAGTGCTTCGATGTCACGGTCCGACAGGCCCCGCACCCAGCCCGAGATCACCAGCGCCTCCAGCGGCTCGGAACGCACCACCCCCTTGCCCAACAACGCCGACGCGAACACCTCGGTGGTGTTGCGCAGCTTCGGGCGGGCCAACCCCACCGGACCGCCCGTGGACTTGATCGTCAGATCGCTACAGCCGTTGCGTCGCCCGGCCCGCTCCCCTTCAGCCCGGGAGTTCCAGTCGCGGCCCAGCCAGGTCGTGACCTCGTCCTCGAGAACCTCCTGGAGCACCAGGCGCGCCGACAACCGCATCACCTCCCCTAGGACCTCGGCGATGTCACGGCCCGACCCGAACAACTCGTCGATCTCGGCACGGATCCGTTCGGTGGGCGATACTCGTTTCGGCACAGGTGTAGGTCGCCTTCGTGAGCAGTCAGCCCTTGAAGGAACCTACGCCCTCGCCGCGTATTACACCGGGAACGGGACGCCACCCGGCGCCACCAACCCCGACGCCACGGGTCCAACACCTCGAGTTCGCGAACCCACTCGAGGTGATTCTCCTCGGTGGAATCGCGATAGCCGGAGCAGTCGGTTACGTGGTTACGCGGATCTCGAACGCGGTTGCCTCGGCAGCAGAGGCTGCGTCCAAGGTGCAAGCGGTCGGCCACGAACGCAACGAGGAGCAGCGCCGAGGCGAACGGCACCAACTCGAGATGCGGTCGCTCCAGCTGGACAACCTCAAGCAGGCGGTTGAGCTGTCAGACGTGCTGGAGAGGATTCATCCGGCGATCCGGGAGATCGCCGGCGTCGAGATCCCCGAGCTTTCGCCCGGTCAGCAGGCGCGAGCCGAAGGCCTGAAGGACCAGGCCGTCGAGGCCCGCTACGGAACTCGTTCTGAGCAGCCGGGAGGACGTGGCGATCTCTGACGATGAGCCCCCCGCCACCGACCCGCGCGGGAGATAGTGCCGCTCGGGAGCTTGCCGTACGGTCCAGCGCCGCTGTCCCACTCCCGAGGTTGCTCACGGCCACACTCCCGGAGTTGCTCCCGAATCCCTCGATCTCGGCTCGTTGAACGAGCGGCGCGGGAACGTTCAAGCGGAGAAGGAGCTGCGGCCGCGTCGGACGAGGAGCGGGTAGCCGTCGCTGGCGGCGCGCTCCGGACAAGTGAGCGGCCAGCGGTCGTACCCGACTCGTGCGACCCGCTATGCCCCGGCTGCGACGGAGAGCCACCTTTCGGCGGCTCGTGTCGCCGGCGCTCGCTCGCTCCCGTCGATCGTGCACACCGTCCCGGTGATTATCTGAGGATCCCCCCTCTGACCGGTCACCTCGAATAGGAGGTAATCATGTCAGTGATGGAGGAGAAGTCGCCCCGAACGCGGCGCAGCTTCACCGACGAGTTCAAGCGTGACGCTGTGGCGATGGTGCT
>NZ_JACFSZ010000045.1 GCF_014805525.1 Rhabdothermincola sediminis
CCCAGCGACGATCTCTTTCACGAGCCCGAAGCCCAGCCGGAAACCGTCACTGCCGGGGCCCCTCTCCCGAGGCCACCCTACGTGGCCACCCACTCAAGCCGAGCGGGCAACCTCAGTGATACAAGCCTCATAACTACCGATGTTTGAAGCGCCCCAGGTTTCGTAGGGGCTCTCGCTATTGGGTCACTGTCAGGTCGGCGGTGACGGTCTGACGGTAGTCGGCGGCCTCGTGGGCTACCGGGGTGGTGTAGCGGGGACCGGGTGTGATCGTGCCGTGCAGGCGCCGGTTGTTGAACCAGTCGACGCAGGTCATCGTGGCGAACTCAACGTCCTCGATGCCGGCCCAGGGGTCCTGGCGGTAGATGAGCTCCCACCTGTAAAGCCGATTGGAATTACTCGGCGAGGGCGTTATCGAACGAGTCGCCCTTGGAGTCGACTGAGGCGACGATCTCGTTGACGGCGAGCCGGTCGGTGTAGCGAATGGACAGGTAGTGACCGGGTTCAACCAGTCGTTGCAACACCTGCGTGTTGGAGCGACCGTAGCTGTTCGTTGAGGGCTTCGGCCGGGGTCTTCGAGCCGAGGATCTTGCGGGAGAACACATTCGACGATGAACGCGACGTACACCCAGCCCGAATGGGTCTTCACGTAGGTGATGTCTGCCACCCACAAGCGGTTCGGTGCCGGTGCCCGGAACTGGCGGTCGACCAGATCCGCAATCCGCTCGAGGGTCGAGTCGCCCTGGGTGGTGCAGACCAAGGTGCGGCCCCGCCGACAGCCCACCCACAAGGCCCATCTCTCGCATCAGACGCTCGATCCGGCAGCACCCCACGCGGATGCCTCGATGTTCAGTTCGGCGTCGCGGATCGCGCGGGTGTCGGGCCCGGCTTCTCGGCGACCGAGCAGATCGCTTCCCACTGCGAGTCGTGCCGTGCTGCTGCTGGAGCACCAGCCGCAGCGCCCGCTCATCGCAGCTCGTTCGGATCCTTCCCATGTCATGGCATCGCTCCATCCTTCACTCAAGGTATGGAGCCTCCACCGATCCCGGGGTGCTTCACGGTTGGGTCTACCTGCACGTGATCGTGGACTGCTGCACCCGCGAGATCTGCGGCTGGACCCTCGACGTGCGCACCCGTGCGACCGAGGCGATCTGCTGTGTCGAAGCCGCGTTCATCGATCGTCAAGTCCGGCCCGGCGTACTGACACTCGGGACGAACAACGGTCGCAGTTCACCTCGCGAGACGTCCGCCGGCACCTCTCCGCTCGTGGAGTGACGCATCGTCGTAGCGGCTACCGCGACCCCGAGTCCCAGGCATTCAGGCTCTCCGCGATGAGGTGTGGGGCGGCGTGAGGTCGGGGCGCTCTTCGTAGGGGTCCACCAGCGCGGCCAAGGGTCTCGCCATTCTGCAGATGTCTGACGTCCGCAGAAGAAGTGGAGAGACCCTT
>NZ_JACFSZ010000046.1 GCF_014805525.1 Rhabdothermincola sediminis
CCCAGCGACGATCTCTTTCACGAGCCCGAAGCCCAGCCGGAAACCGTCACTGCCGGGGCCCCTCTCCCGAGGCCACCCTACGTGGCCACCCACTCAAGCCGAGCGGGCAACCTCAGTGATACAAGCCAGAAGAAGGCGCTTGAGCAGGAGCTGCGCGAGACGCGCCGAGCGAACGAGATCTTGCGGAAGGCGTCGGCGTGTTTCGCCCAGGCGGAGCTCGACCGCCCATCGAAGTGATCGTGGGGTTCATCGACGAGCATCGGGGCCAGCTCGGAGTCGGGCTGATCTGCCGTGCGTTGCGGATCGCTGCGAGCACCTACTACGCCGCCAAGCGCCGCGAGACCTCGCCGTTAGCGCGTGCCGTGCGTGACGTCGTGGTGATGCAGATCCTGATGGTGTTGTGGGTCGCGAACCGCAAGGTCTACGGGGCGCACAAGTTGTGGAAGGCCGCGCGTCGTGCCGGGCACGAGATCGGCCGGGACCAGGTGGCCCGCCTGATGCGCCAGATGGGCATCGAGGGCATCAGCCGCCGTCGCAAGACGATCTGTACGACGATCGCCGATCCCGATGCGGTGCGGGCGCCGGATCTGGTGAACCGGAACTTCAAGGCCGCCGCGCCGAACCAGTTGTGGGTGACGGATCTGACCTATGTGCCGACCCGGTCGGGGATGGCCTACGTCTGCTTCATCGTCGACGCGTTCAGCCGCCGGATCGTGGGGTGGCGGGTCGCGTCGAACATGCGCACCGACATGGTCCTCGACGCGCTCGAGATGGCCAGAGCATCACGAGGCACCCGCCGGCTGGGTGGCCTGGTCGCACACGCGGACGCCGGGTCGCAGTTCACGTCGGTGCGCTTCACCGAGCGGCTCGACGAGATCGGCGCCCGCCCCAGCATCGGCACCGTCGCCGACAGCTACGACTGCGATGATCCTGGTGTGCTGCTCCGGTCGGCCTGACCCTTGCTATGACCGGCCTCGTGCCCTTGCGTTGACATGTCGTCCGGCCGGAGCAACACCCGACATCCGAGGCTGCCCGCCAGCCGGA
>NZ_JACFSZ010000047.1 GCF_014805525.1 Rhabdothermincola sediminis
GCATACAGTCAGCAGCCATCGGGGCCTCCTCGGATCGGCGTCTTCCAACAACACCGAGTCCAGCGAGGCCCCGACCCACACGGGTGGACCCCTACACGCCCCTCATCCCACGATCACGCGCAGTGCCTCTCTTTCACGAGCCCGAAGCCCAGCCGGAAACCGTCACTGCCGGGGCCCCTCTCCCGAGGCCACCCTACGTGGCCACCCACTCAAGCCGAGCGGGCAACCTCAGTGATACAAGCCGCCAAACCCTGGGAGAGCCAACCCAAGGTGGCAGGCGATTCACGAGCCACCCCGCCCGACGACCTCCCGGACGCTACGAGGCAAACCCCGCCGCGACCGGTCCCCTCATACAAGTCGGCGGTTCACTGCGAGCGGTCCACTGAGCAGTCCGGCACGGGTGACCGCTCGCTTGCTGGTCAGGGGTCGTTTGCATTGCAATTTGACCACTGAACGGCTATCATTTTCTCGTCACTCGTCGACCGCTCGCAAGAGTCGGCGAAGGAGCTGTTCACCGCAGCCTTTCGAGGGGAGCGGTCACCCGCCGGTGAAACGGCGGGCTCCATTGCGGCGGACGCCGCTGTCGGACGCGATCGGCGAGCTCGAGGACGGTCACCCGCCGGTGAAACGGCGGGCTCCATTGCGGCTATAACGACGGCGGGTCTGGGCTTTCGATGTTCAGCGAGTCACCCGCCGGTGAAACGGCGGGCTCCATTGCGGCCAACATTTGGGAGACTGCGCGGTTTCATGGGGTGAGGGTGGCTGGTCTCGGTGGTGATGATCGTATGGCGGGGCAGGCGAGGATGCCTCGGGCTTCGAAGTTGGCGTGGTTGGTGAACCCGTACGCGACGCGGCGTA
>NZ_JACFSZ010000048.1 GCF_014805525.1 Rhabdothermincola sediminis
AGGCTCGGGAGCGGGCCGAGGCCGCGCTGGCCCGGGCAGAGCAGGACCGCCGGGAGGCCCGGGAGGCGCTGGCCCGCGAGCGCTCCGCCCGGCGCGCCGCCGAGGAGCGGCTCGCCCGGTCCGAGGAGCAGGTCGCCTCGCTCCGCCGGGAGCGGGCTGGCGCGGTGCGGGCGCTGAAGGACCTCGAGGCCCGCCATGCCGCGCGCACCGGTGAGCTGCGCGACCTCGAGGCCGCGCTGGCGGCGCGGGACCGGAGCCTGGCCGAGTCTCGAGAGCGGCTCGCCGAGCGTGAACGAGCCCTCGAGGCCGCCGAGGCGCGCATCGACGAGCTCGAGCGGGCCCTGATCGAGGCCCACTTGGATGCCCCGGTGCCCCCTGCGACGGCGTCGGGTCCGGCGAGCGTCCCGGCTCGCCGGACCCGACGTGCGCCCAGCCGGCTCCCGGTGGGTAGCGTCAGGTTTGCGAGGCGGTGAAGTACGCCCAGCCGTCCTCGCCGCACCAGACGCTGGTGAGGTCGGTCTGCCACAGCTCGTTGGGAGCGCCGATGTTGAACGGCCGGCCCTGCGCCTTGGGGTGGCGGACACGGCAGGTCTGTTGCAGACCCCACCGGCGCAACAGCCGGGCGATCCGCTTGCGGTTCACCGGCCAGCCCGCCCGGCGCAGCCTCGAGCACAGCTTGCGGTAGCCCGCAGCCGGATGGCGGCGGGCCAACACGTGCAGGGCGACTTCGAGGGTCTTCGTCTCCGGCGACGCCACAGCTGACGCCGCTCGCCGAAATTCCCCAGGGTTGCTCATCGGAATTCCCCACCCTGGTGGCAGGTGAACTCTAGGTCGCGGGGCCTCCTTCGGTGAGC
>NZ_JACFSZ010000049.1 GCF_014805525.1 Rhabdothermincola sediminis
GCAACAGCCACGGCTTCACCAACCACAACAACTACCGACGCCGCCTCATCGGCCGCCTCGGCCTCCAATGGCCTACCATCCCCACCCGCAGAATCCGAGGCCATCGACCACACTCAGTCGCGTAGAGCCGCCAATGGCGGCCGGGCCGTGACCTTCGGGCTTTGGCTCGAGTTCAGACGGGGCCATGACGGACACGCGCTGGTTGGTTCAGCCCATGAACAACTGGCGCCGCGGAAGGAGAGTTGGGTACCGGATCCGAAGTTCACCAAGCCGTGGCACGGCATCGCCCGCGAGGCCATCGAGTGGCACCCGACCGTCGACGACGACGTGTGCATCGGCTGCGGAACCTGCGTCACCGGTTGCAGCCGGCTCGTGTACCGCTTCGACTACACCCGGCTCAAGGCCATCGTGGTGGACCCGCTGAACTGCATGGTCGGCTGCACCACCTGCGCCAACACCTGTCCGACCAACGCGATCACCTTCCCACCCCTCCAGGTCGTGTGAGGTTCCCCCCGTTGACCGGTCACGTTGGTTACGCGGCCAGGGTGGCCTGGGGTTGACGGTACTGGTTCTCCCACTCGATGGGCGGGAGGTAGCCGAGGCTGGAGTGGGGCCGGCGGTGGTTG